>DATKDW010000024.1 GCA_035512495.1 Acidimicrobiales bacterium | reverse complement strand
GTACATGCCGATCACCGCCGCCACCTTCATCGTCGGCTGGCTGGCCATCGCCGGCGTGCCGCCGTTCTCGGGCTTCTTCTCCAAGGACGAGATCCTGCTGTACGCCTGGGCCGAGAACCCGGCGCTGTGGGCCGTCGGCCTCGTCACCGCCCTGCTCACCGCGTTCTACATGAGCCGCCAGGTCTTCATGGTCTTCTTCGGTGACGAGCGCTTCACCGTCGAGGGCCACGCCGAGGCCGTGCAGGTCGACGCCGAGCACGCCGACGGCGAGGACACCGCCCTCGACACCGACGACTCCGAGGCCGAGGCGCTGGAGCGACCGGACACGGCGAGCGCACCCCAGCACGACGGCGTCCCCGCCCTGCACGCCGAGCCGCACGAGTCGCCCTGGACCATGACCCTGCCGCTCGTCGCCCTGTCGGTGCTCGCCATCGTGGGCGGTGCCATCCAACTGCCCTTCGCCAAGGACCTGCACTTCCTCGGCGACTGGCTGCACCCGGTGCTCGGCGACAACGAGGCCCACATCGACGTCGCCACCGGCACCAAGGTCGGCCTCGCCGTGGTGGCCGTGCTTGCCGGCCTCACCGGCATCGCCATCGCCTGGGCCATCTACCTGCGGCGCATGCGCGAGCCCATCGAGCCCACGATCCTCGCCGAGGGCTACCGCTACGACCGCGTCATCTCGGCATTCATGGGCGGGCCCGGCCGGGCCGGCTTCGAGGCCACCGCTACGTTCGACCGCACGGTCATCGACGGCGCCGTCAACGGTGTGGCCTCCCTCGTGCGGCGCTCCGGCGGGGGCTTGCGCGGCCTGCAGTCCGGCTTCGTCCGCAACTACGCGCTCGGCATCGCCGGCGGCGCCGTCCTCCTGCTCGCCTACTTCCTCGCGCAGGTCACGCTCTGATGCTCGCCGCCAACCTCGCCTTCCCGCTGCTCACGGCGTCGATCCTCGTGCCGCTCGCCGGCGCGCTGCTGATCGCGCTGATCCCGGCCACCCGGCGCGAGCTCACCCGCCCGCTCGCCGTCCTCTTCTCGGCCACCACCGGCGCCTTCACAATGTGGATGCTCGGTGCCTTCGACCGCAGCGAGGCCGGGTTCCAGTTCGAGACCGCCCACGAGTGGATCGAGGAGTTCGGCATCGGCTGGCACCTCGGCGTCGACGGAATCTCGCTGTTCCTCGTCGTGCTCACCGGCGTGCTGTTCCCGCTGACGTTCCTGGCCGTCGCCCCCAAGCACGACCCCAAGGCGTACTACGCCTGGCTGCTGCTCCTGCAGGCCGGATGCATCGGTGCGTTCAGCGCGCTCGACCTGTTCCTGTTCTTCATCTTCTTCGAGATCGTGCTCGTGCCGATGTACTTCCTCATCGGCGGATGGGGCTACGGCCAGCGGGTCTACGCCGCGCTGAAGTTCTTCCTCTTCACCATGTTCGGCTCGGCCCTGATGCTCGTCGGCATCGTCAGCCTCGCCTTCCTCGAGCGCGATGCCGGCCTCGAGCGCAGCGAGGCGGCCGCCCAGGAGCTGGCCGGTCTCCAGGAGGGCATCGATCTGCGCGAGTCCTCCGGGATCGAGGTCCCCCAGGAGGAGTTCGACCGGCTCGAGGAGCTGATCGCCACGGTCGGGGACGCCGACCGGCTCACCTTCGACCTGGTCGAGCTGGCCGAGGGCCGGGCCGAGACGCTCGCCGCCGACCAGGAGGCCATCGAGGCCGGGGAGATGGAGGCGCGCGACTCCTGGAACCCGCTCGACTGGGAGGCGGCGAAGTGGATCTTCCTCGCCTTCGCCCTCGCCTTCGCCGTCAAGGTGCCGCTGTTCCCGCTGCACACCTGGCTGCCCGACGCCCACACCGAGGCCCCCACGGCCGGCTCCGTGATCCTCGCGGGCGTGATGCTCAAGCTCGGCACCTACGGCTTCGTGCGCTTCGGGCTCTACCTCTTCCCCGACGCCTCACTGTTCTTCGCCCCGGTGATCGCCACCCTCGGTGTCATCGGCATCCTGTACGGCGCCGTCGTGGCCACCATGCAGAAGGACATCAAGCGCCTCATCGCCTACTCGTCCGTGGCCCACCTCGGCTTCATCGCCCTCGGCACCTTCGCCATGACCACCCAGGGCATCGGCGGCGGCGTGCTCCAGATGGTGAACCACGGGATCTCCACCGGTGCGCTGTTCCTCCTGCTCGGCATGCTCTACGAGCGCCGCCACACCTACGACATCGCCGCCATGTCCGGCCTGCAGAAGGCCACTCCGGTGCTCGCCGGCGTGTTCACCCTCGTGATGCTGTCCTCGATCGGGCTGCCCGGACTGAACGGCTTCGTCGGCGAGTTCTTGATCCTCGCCGGCGCCTACCTCACCCTCAAGTGGTGGGCGGTCGTCGCCGCAGCCGGGGTGATCCTCGCCGCGCTGTACCTGCTGTGGGCCTACCAGCGGGTCTTCCACGGCGAGCCCACCGAGGAGGACCTGGCCACGCCCGACATGCGCGGCGCCGAGCTGGCCTACATGGCGCCGCTCCTCGCCCTCATCGTGTTCCTCGGCGTGTACCCCAAGCCGGTCCTGGAACGCATCGAGCCGTCGGTCGCCGCCCTGGTGGAGCACATCGAAGGCGCCACCGACTTCGTCGAGCCCGATGCCGCCACCTCCGGCTTCTCCGGAGCGCTGGTCGACGCCCATGACGACGCGGACGACCACGGGGAGGGGGAGTGACCATGCGTGCCCTGCTCGCCCACGCGGCGCTCCCGCTGCAGGGGGCCGACGAGTCCTTCGAGCCCATCGCGACGCCCGAGATCGAGTGGTTCGCGGTCCTTCCGCTGCTCGTGCTGGTCGGTGCCGCCCTCGGCCTGATGACCCTCACGGCGCTCACCCGCCGTCCGCTGTTCCACGGCTTCTACCCCCTCGCCACCTCGGTCGCCGCCATCGCCGCCGCCGTGTGCACCTGGCCCATCTGGGACCGGGTGCAGGACGTCGAGCGGGGACCGTTCACCGCCATCGCCGGCGCGGTCGGCGTCGACGGATTCTCGGTGTTCATGACCGTGGTCATCTGCGCGTCGGTGGTGCTCACCGCGCTCCTGGCCGATGGCTACCTGCGCCGGGAGGGCCTCGACGGGCCCGAGCTGTACGTGCTCGTCCTGCTGTCGGCCGCCGGCGGCGTCGTCATGGCATCGGCCAACGACCTCATCGTGCTGTTCCTCGGCCTCGAGATCCTGTCGCTGGCCGTCTACGTCCTCGCCGCCATGCACCTGCGCCGGGTCACCTCCCAGGAGGCCGGCCTCAAGTACTTCGTGCTCGGCTCCTTTGCCTCGGCGTTCCTGCTCTACGGCATCGCCCTCACCTACGGCGCCACCGGCTCCACCAACCTCGTCGAGATCCTCACCTACCTCACCCAGGTCGCCCTGTTCGACAACGGGATCCTCCTCGCCGGCATGGCCATGCTCCTCGTCGGCCTCCTGTTCAAGGTCGCCGCCGCCCCGTTCCACGCCTGGACACCCGACGTGTACCAGGGCGCGCCCACGCCGGTCGTGGCGTACATGGCCGCGGGCGTGAAGGCCGCGGGGTTCGCCGGCCTCATCCGGGTCCTGTACCTCGGCTTCCAGACCTATCGGGTCGACTGGCAGCCGGTGATCTACGCAGTCGCCATCATCACGCTGCTGGTCGGCGCGCTGATGGCCGTCGTGCAGACCGACGTGAAGCGGATGCTGGCGTACTCCTCGATCAACCACGCCGGCTTCATCCTCGTGGCCGTGCAGGCCGCCACCGAGCGTGGCGTGGAGGCATCGCTGTTCTACCTGGCCAGCTACACGTTCCTCGTCGGCGGCAGCTTCGCCATCGTCACCGTGGTCGGCCGCACCGGCGACGACCGCCACACCCTCGACGACTACCGCGGCCTCGCCAGGGCCCGACCAGCCCTCGCGCTGGTCTTCGCCCTGCTGCTGTTCAGCCAGGCCGGCGTCCCCTTCACCAGCGGCTTCTTCGCCAAGTTCTACGCGATCGCCGCCGCGGTCGACGCCGGCTCGTACCCCCTGGCTGCCGTCGCGATGCTCACCGCCGTCATCGCCACCTTCCTGTACCTGCGCATCACGGTGTCGATGTTCCTCGGCGATGTCGACGACGCCGACGTCCCCGACCGTCGCACGCTGCCGGTGCCCGTCGGTGCGACCCTCGCCCTGATCATCTGCGTGGTCGTCACCCTCGGCGTGGGCCTGTTCCCGCACGTGCTCACCGGTCCCGCCGGCGACGCCACCGCCGTCCTCGTCGGCTTCTGATCCGCCGGCCACCGTGGCCTCCATCGAGTCGGTCGGCGACGTGGTCGAGGTCGACGACGTGCTCGTCACCATCCGGCCCCGCACCGGCTGGCTCGCCCGTCGGCGCTCGACGCTGGAGGGGCCGGTCACCTGGCCGGCACCCCGCACCACGGTGACCCTCCACCGCACCGACACGGTCGGACAGTGGCAGGCCCGGTTCACCTACGAGGGCCAGACCGTCACGCTGGCGTTCCCGCCCCGGCGCCTCGTCGACCTCGTCGCCTTCGCCGACACCCACCTCGGCGGCATGACCAACACCGTGATGGACGCCGAGCAGGACCGCATCGCCCGCAGGGCCCAGGACCGATGACCGCCGCCGAGATCGTGCTGATCGCCGTGGCCGGGTTCCTCGCCGGGGGCGTGAACGCCGTGGCCGGTGGCGGGTCGCTGATCTCGTTCCCGGCGCTGGTGGCTGCCGGTCTCCCGACGTTGGCCGCCAACGTCACCAACACCGTGGCCGTGTGGCCCGGCTACCTGGGCAGCGCCGCCGCCTACCGCAGCGAGCTCCGGGACCAGGGCCACCGACTGCGCGCCCTCGCCGTCACGTCCGTGCTCGGCGCGGCCGCCGGCGCCGCCATCCTGCTGGTCGCTCCCGACGCCGTCTTCGATGCCGTCGTCCCGTTCCTGGTGCTGGCCGGCTCGGTGCTGCTCGCCCTCCAGCCCCGCATCGCCAAGGCCGTGCTGGCCCGCACGGCCGCCGGCGCCGGCGGGCAGACCGTGCAGCTCCACGTCGCGATCTTCCTCGCCGCCGTCTACGGCGCCTACTTCGGTGGCGGCCTCGGCGTCATCCTCCTCGCCGTCCTCGGCATCTTCGTGGCCGACCACCTCCAGCGGCTCAACGGCCTGAAGGCCGCCATCTCGCTGCTCATCAACACGGTCGCGCTGGTCGCCTTCGCTCTCTTCGGTCCGGTGGACTGGGCGGCGGTGGCCATCGTGGCGCCGGCGAGCCTGCTCGGCGGCTACGTCGGCGGCCGACTCGCCCGACGCCTGTCGCCCGACGCCCTGCGCACCACCATCGTCGTCTTCGGCGTCGTCGTCGCCATCTGGCTCGCCCTGCGCTGAACCCCGGTCCCCGAATGGGTTGGCCCCGCGGTGACCGATGTCATACATTTCGGGCGAATTGGCGGGTGGGGCAGGAGCGTCTGTTCAGCGATGACGAAGTCACGAGCCACCCGTCGCCGTCGGGGCGTGAGCGCCGTGCTGGTGCTGTCCACCGGTGTCGCTCTCGGGTTCAGCGCTCACCACGGGCTGCGATCCGTCGAGCTGTCCGATGCCTCGAGCGTCGCGCTCGAGGGCCCCACGACCACGGCGACCCCGGAGCCGGCCACCGCTGAGGTGCCCACGACCCTCCCAGCCACCACGGCGGCGCCCACCACGGCCGCGCCGACCGCTGCGGCCCCCACGACCCCGCCGCCGCCCACCACCGTCCCCGGCCCGCCGACGTACCGCAGCGGCGACCAGGGTCCCGAGATCGCCGCCATGCAGGAGCGCCTCCTGGCTCTCGGCTTCTGGGTGCCGGTGGCCGACGGCGACTTCGGCTCCCTCACCCAGCAGGCGGTGATGGCGTTCCAGAAGCACGCCGGCTTGTCGCGCGACGGCCTCGCCGGCCCTGCCACCATGGCTGCGCTCGAGACGGCCGCACCGGTCGCCGCCCGAGAGGGCGGTGACCACGTCGAGATCGACCTCGAACGCCAGCTGCTCATCGTGGTGCGCGGCGGTCGCACCCTCGCGTTCAACACCTCCACCGGCACCAGCGGATGGCGGACGCCGCCGGGACGGTTCACGGTCGACCGGGAGATCGACGGCGTCCGGGAGGCCCCGCTCGGCAACCTCTACCGCCCCAAGTACTTCAACGGCGGCATCGCCCTGCACGGCTCGCCCAGCATCCCCGGCCGACCGGCGTCCCACGGATGCGCCAGAGTGCACGACCGCGTCATGGATCTGCTGTGGAGCGACGGCCTGATGCCCGTCGGCACGCCGGTCTGGGTGTACTGAACCCGGCCCCGGAGCAGCCCTGACGGGGTGTCGAAACGGCCCTCGATGGCCCATCTGCAGCTCGGTTGGGCGATCTTGGCCCACTTCCGCGCCGGTCAGTAGGGTTCGCAGCCGTGTCGGAGTTCCTCCGCAATTACCTGACGGTTGCCATCTTCGGTGGCCTTGCGGTCGCGCTCTTGGCTGCCGTCCTCGGAGCCGGGTCCTTGATCCGTCCGAACCGTCACCAGGAAGGCAAGCTCGAGAACTACGAGTCCGGCGTGGACCCGGTCGGCGACATGTGGTCGCAGAGCCAGGTCCGCTACTACATCTTCGCCCTCATGTTCGTCATCTTCGACGTGGAGGCGGTGTTCATCTTCCCGTGGGCGACCCGGGTCGAGGAGTACGGCGTCTTCGGCCTCGTCGAGATGCTCATCTTCATCGCCATCTTGACCCTTGGCCTCGTGTACGCGTGGCGCAAGGGCGTCCTCCGCTGGATCTAGAAGAGGGAAGCCCATGGGTCTGGTCGAGAGCGGCAAGCTCCCCAAGCCGCTCACGCAGCTGCTCAACACGTCACGCAAGTACTCCCTCTGGATGTACCAGTGGGGCCTCGCGTGCTGCGCCATCGAGATGGCCGCCGTCATGGCCGGCCCGCGCTTCGACGTCATGCGCCTCGGCGTGATCCCGCTGCCGGCCTCGCCCCGCCAGTCCGACCTCCTCTGCGTCTCGGGCACGGTGACCGACAAGATGGTCCCGGCCGTCCGCCGCCTGTGGGAGCAGATGCCGGACCCGAAGTACGTGATCTCGATGGGCTCCTGCGCCAACTGCGGCGGCCCGTACTGGGACAGCTACTCGGTGACCAAGGGCGTCGACCAGGTCATCCCCGTCGACGTCTACGTGCCCGGCTGCCCGCCCCGGCCCGAGGCCCTGCTCGAGGGCATCGTGCTGCTCCAGGAGCGCATCCAGAACGAGGACATGGCCGACAAGTGGCGAGGTGATCCCATTGTCGTCAGCTGACACCGAGGCCCCGGTCGAGGACGACGCCGCCCAGCAGGAGCCCGACGAGCGGCGCGAAGCCCTCCTCGCCGGCCTCACCGAGCGCCTCGGCGACGACCTGCTCGGCTCCCACCTCCAGCCCGGCCTCAACCTCTGGATCCGCGTCACGCCCCAGGCCTGGGTGCCCACGATGCGCCACCTGCGTGCCGACCTCGGCTTCCGCTACTTCGAGTTCCTCTCGGCCATCGACTGGATGCCGTCGCCCTATGGTCGCTACGAGGAGGCTGCGGTCGACGTCGACCTGCATGCCCTGCGTGAGGGTGCGCTCGCCGTCGATCCCACCACGTTCGAGACCGGGCTCGCCGGTGGCGACACCCGCTTCCAAATCTTCGTCCGGGTCATGAACCTCGCCGAGCGCGATCTCGGACTCATCGTGAAGGTCGACGTGCCCCCGTCCGTCGACGACCCGGCCGAGCCCGGCGCCGTCGACACCATCGTCGCCATCTACCCGGGCGCCGACTGGTGCGAGCGCGAGATCCACGAGATGTACGGCATCGGCTTCGACGGGAACCCGAACCTGCGCAGCCTCTACCTGCCATCGGGGTTCGAGGGCCACCCGCTGCGCAAGGACTACCCGCTGCTCGCCCGGCACGTGAAGCCGTGGCCGGGCATCGTCGACGTCGAGCCCAGGCCCGGCGGCGCCGCCGACGAGGAGGCTGACGAATGACCGTCACCGAGTCCGAGCAGCGCGCCTACGTCGCGGCGAAGGCGGCCGACGCGCGCGTCAACGTCGAGCTCGAGACCGACGAGGGCATGACCCTCAACATCGGTCCGCAGCACCCGGCCACCCACGGAACCCTGCGCATCGTCGCCAAGCTCGACGGCGAACAGGTGCTCTGGGTCGAGCCGATCATGGGCTACATGCACCGGGGCTACGAGAAGCTCGTCGAGGTGCGCACCTACCCGCAGGTCACCACGCTGGTGAACCGCATCGACTGGCTGGCGGCGTCCTGCAACGAGGTCCCCTTCATCCTCGCCACCGAGCAGCTGATGGGTGTCGAGGCCCCGCTGCGGGCGCAGTACCTCCGTACGATCTTCCACGAGATGGGCCGCATCGCGCACCTCACCATGTTCCTCGGGGACATGGGCGTGCAGATCGGCGCACTGACGCCGATGTTCTACGCGATGCGCGACCGCGAGTTCGTGCTGAACCAGACCGAGTCGGTCAGCGGCGGCCGCTTCCACCCGAACTTCAACCGCATCGGTGGCCTCAAGGACGACATCCCGAAGGGGTGGCTCGAGGAG
>DATKDW010000023.1 GCA_035512495.1 Acidimicrobiales bacterium | reverse complement strand
CGGGGCAGCTGGCTGATGGCAGCGGCCTCGCGCTCCAGCGTGACGCCGAGCACCACCGGCACCGCCGGCGACGCGTCGACCTGGACCTCCGGGGCGCTCTCGACGGGCACCTCCGCAGCCGGCGTGTCGGCAGGAGGCGTGTCGGCAGGAGGCGTGATGACCACGCCACCGACCTCGGTCGGCTCGATCTCGAAGCACTCACCGTCGACGGCCACCAGACCATTGGGCACCTCAGCCTGGTCCCCTTCGAGGTTCGAGCAGACGTCGGTGGTCTCGACGACGGGGTCACCGCCAGTGTCGCCACCGCCAGTGTCGCCACCGCCACCGCCGCCGCCGCCACCGCCACCGCCACCGCCGCCACCGCCACCGCCCGTGGTCCTGATGCAGTCATCGTTCGCACCGAGGGCGACGAAGCTCGGGTGAGCGTCGCTGAACGCGTTCTGCCCGTCGGAGGAGTTCACGCTGACGTGGATGGGGTTCAGGCCGGGGCTCAGGGTCGCGTCACCGGGGACGCCGACCATCTTGCAGACCCAGACCTTCTCGGCACCCTGGCCGCCATCGTGGCCTTCGTTGTGGTGGGCGCCCGCGGGGGCGGACAAGAACCCGATGGGGAGGAGGGCGAGGCCCACCACCGCAGCGATTGCTCCGATGGTTCGTCGGGGGGAACGTGACGGGGATCGGTCGGCTGGTCGCACCACTGCCTCCAAAAGGTCGGTGGTGGGGCCGGGTTCACTTTGGCTCCTCCCCAGGCAACGTGACCAATCACACCCGGGGGATCAGCGCCTCCCCACGCGCACCCCGTGTGGGTGCACAGTGGTGAGCGTACGACTGAGTGCGGTGGAACACCACCCCCCGTGGGGGAAATGATCAATCTTGACTAGTTATGACCGCGGATCGTAGTGAGCCGGTCGTCGACCATGGTCCCGAGGACCCGAGTGAGGTCGGTGGCCTCGCCGTCGCGCTGCCACCAGCGGGTGTCGCAGCGCGAACAGGAGTGCATCGTCATGGTGCCGTCGCCGCGTGCCAGAGAGATGGAGACGAGGTGCCCGGCACAGGAGGTGCAGCGGGCGGTGCGGTCGAGGGTCGCTCTGGGGGCCATGGTCATTTTCTCGACCGATCGGCGCGAGGACTTGAACCGGCCGGGACCGCCGGCGGTCAGCTCGAGAGGGCGAGCAGGTTGATCACCGCGGTGAGGTTGAAGGCCACATGGGCCCAGATCGCCGGGCCCAGTCGCCCCGTGCGCACCGTGAGCACCCCGAGGAGGAGGCCGAAGCCGGCCAGGGCGACGAAGTCGTAGGGCTGGAGGTGGACGATCCCGAACACCGCCGAGGTGAGCAGCACCGCCCCCACCCGGCCGATGCGCCGCTCGGCGGCCCGCAGCCAGAGGCCCCGGTAGAAGAGCTCCTCGAGCACGGGGGCGACCACGACCGCGACCAGCACCAGCAGCACCACGCTGAAGGGGTCGACGGCGGCGCCGGTGAGGGCCTCGGCGCTCTCCCCCACCCGGTCGAGGTCGATCCCGAGCGCCCGGTAGACCACGGTGACGACGAGGGCCAGCGCCAGCTGGCCGACCAGCCCGATCCCCAGGCCGAGCGGGATGTCCACCCACCGCATGCGCAGGCCGAAGTCGTCGACCAGGCTGCGGAGGCCCTTGCGGTACGTCGCCCACAGGGGTGCCCCGAGGAGGCCGACCCACACCGGGACCTGGAACAGCGCCGTGCGCCACAGGGGCATGTCACCGTCGAGCACGTCGGGCCCGAAGACGGCCACTGCCACGGCGAAGGCGGCGAACGAGGCGATGTAGATCGCCAGGTTGCCGGCCAGGGCGTCGCCCATGCCCCAGCGGACCTCGGGCGGGGAGGTGGCCTCGGGTGTCACCACCTCCGGGTCAACGGACATCCCGGGGAGGGTACCCAGGGCACCGGGGGAGGGATCAGCCGGCGAGGCGGTCGACGAGGGAGCGGACCGCCACTCGGCGGTCGGCCCGGCTCCAGCCCTGCGGCACGCCGAGGCGGTCAGCGTGGGCGGGACAGAGGTCGTACCCGGCGGGTGAGGGGTCGCCCGTGAGGTCGTCGACCCACGCGGTGCGGGAGTCGTAGTCGTAGGTCATGGTCGCCGACGCCGCCGAGGAGCAGGCGGGCCGGGCACAGAGGCGGGCCATGGCCCGACGGTAGCGACCCCTCCGCGCCGGGGGTTGGATGCCAGCAAGCCACGGGGCATTCCCTACCATGGGTCCATGACCGAGCCGCCCTCCCCGCGCGACGACCAGCACCCCGGGCGCAAGCCCGGCATGCCGCGCCGACCCGAGGGCGGCTGGCCGCGCTGGGCGATCTGGGCGTCGGGCGGGCTCCTGCTGGCCCTGCTGATCCTGCCCGGCCTGGTGGCGGGCGACGACAGCGACGAGATCTCCTACACCCAGTTCCGCCAGCGGGTGGCCGACGGCCGGGTCGAGCGGGTCGAGATCAACACCGAGTCCAACCGCATCGCCGGCACCAACCTCGACGGCTCCGAGTTCTCCACCAGCGGGCCCTCCGACATCCCCGAGGGCGACCTTGCCCTGCTCGAGGATCAGGAGGTGGCGGTCGACTTCGAGACGCCGCAGCCCAACTTCATCCTCTCCTTCCTGCCGTTCATGCTGCCGATGCTGCTGATCATCGGCTTCTTCGTCTGGATGCAGCGCCGAGCCCAGGGCCAGATGGGCGGCCTGATGCAGATCGGCAAGTCCAAGGCCAAGCCCTACTCCTCGGAGAAGCCGGGCACCACCTTCGACGACGTGGCCGGCTACGCCGGCGTCAAGCAGGAGATCACCGAGGTCGTCGACTTCCTCAAGGAGCCGGCTCGCTTCGCGGCCATCGGGGCCCGCATCCCGAAGGGCGTGCTGCTCGTCGGCCCCCCGGGCACCGGCAAGACCCTCATCGCCCGGGCGGTCGCAGGAGAAGCCGGGGTGCCATTCCTCTCGGTCACCGGCTCCGACTTCATGGAGATGTTCGTCGGGGTGGGCGCCAGCCGCGTCCGCGACCTGTTCCAGTCGGCCCGCAAGATGGGTCGCGCCATCATCTTCGTCGACGAGATCGACAGCATCGGCCGAAAGCGAGGCGCTGGGCTCGGTGGTGGCCACGACGAGCGCGAGCAGACCCTCAACCAGATGCTGTCGGAGATGGACGGCTTCGAGGCCACCGAGGGCATCGTGATGATCGCCGCCACCAACCGCCCCGACATCCTCGACCCCGCCCTCCTGCGGCCGGGTCGCTTCGACCGCCAGGTCGTGGTCCCCCTGCCCGAGGCGAGCGAGCGCCTCGAGATCCTCCGGGTCCACTCCAAGGACAAGAAGCTGGCGTCCGACGCCGACCTCGAGGTCGTCGCCAAGGGCACCCCCGGCATGAGCGGCGCCGACCTGGCCAACCTGGTCAACGAGGCCGCCCTGTTCGCCGTGCGCCGGGGCGACGACCGGGTCCACAACCAGGACTTCGACGCCGCCCGCGACCGGATGCTCATGGGCCAGCGCCGCGACTCGATGGCCATGTCCGACCTCGAGAAGGAGATCGTGGCCTACCACGAGGGGGGCCACGCCGTGTGCGCCTCGGTCCTCCCCCACGCCGACCCGCTCCACAAGGTCACGATCCTGCCCACCGGCATGGCCCTCGGTGTCACCCAGCAGCTGCCCGAGGAGCGCCACCTCTACCGGCAGGACTACATCGAGGACTCCCTCGTGGTCCGCCTCGGCGGCCGCATCGCCGAGGAGCAGGTGTTCGGCGTGATCTCCACCGGCGCCAACAACGACCTGATGGGCGCCACCGAGCTCTCCCGCAAGATGGTGCGCGAGTGGGGCATGAGCGACCGGATCGGCCCCATGGCCTGGGGCGGCCAGGGCCAGGTCTTCCTCGGCGACACGATGATGGCCGGCCACGAGTACAGCGACGAGACCGCCCGCGTCATCGACGAAGAGGTCGAGCGCATCCTCCGCGAGCAGGAGGACCGCTGCCGCGAGACCCTCCGCGCCAACCGGGCCGGGCTCGACCTGGTGGCCCGGGCCCTGCTCGAGCGCGAGACCATCGACGGCGCCGAGGTGGGCCGCCTCATCGAGCTGGGCCACGCCAGCGGGCCCGACGCCGACATCACCGACCCTGCCGCCCCCGAGGACCGCACGGACAAGGACGGCGCCGGCAAGGACGGCGACGACGTGGAACAGCCCGACGAGCCCGACGAGCCCGTTGGTGCCGCCACCACCCGGATCGACGACACCGCCCGCCTCGACACCGGCGACCGCGGGGCCTGACCGGCCGGTCGCCGCCCTGGCCCGGACCGGTCAGCCCGCCGGCGGGGGGTCGCCCCGGCCCAGGTGGGGTTCGGGGCTCGACCCCGGCTCGCGCGCTTCGGCCACGGCCGCCCAGAGGTCGGTGGCCGTCGGGGGGCCGACGAAGCTGGCCCGCACGACGCCCTCGCCGTCGGCCACCACCAGCAGGGGCACAGCGTCGATCCCGTAGCGGCGGTGCACCTCCGGCCGGTCCTGCACCGAGACCGCGTCGACCGCGACCTGGTCGCTGGCGAGCACCTCGGCCTTGGCCGCCGTGCCCGCGCACGAGTCACAGGTGAGCGAGGTGAACACCGCCACCAGCCACGCCGCGTCGGGCCGGGCGAAGTCGGCACGGTCGAGCTGGCTGGGCACCGCCCACCGCGCCTGGGTGGGCGGGGCCGGACGCCGTCGTTCCAGCAGCAGGGCAACCGCCACAGCGACCACCACGAGCACCCCGGCGATCAGCGCGCGCTCCACCCCACCCAGAGTATGAGGCCTCGGCCGCAGGCCAGTTACGGCAGGGGGATGCCGATGGCGATGGAGATGCCGACACCGCCCACGCGGTAGAGGTCGCGCTCGACCACCACCGGCCCGTCGGCCTCGACCACCAGCGGGAGGGGGCTGCGCTGGATCCGGTCGCCGAGGCGGACGGCGGTGCGCTCGGCGGGACCGAGGGTGACACCCTGCAGCCCCTCGATCTCGACCACCCGCCCGCCGGCGAGGGCGACCACCGAGAAGGTGACCTCCTCCGCTGTGGGGTTGGAGACGACGAGGTACTCGTCGATCGTCGACGACGCCTGGCCGAAGGGGAGCAGCCAGCGCTCGGCCTCCACCCGGGAGCCGAGGCTCGACGTCCAGCCCCGCCGGGGCGCCGGCGACCGGGCCTCGACCTCGCGCTCGGCGACGACCCCGACCCGGTTGATGGAGCGGACGGTCGAGGAGTGGGCCACGCCCGCGGGCACCGGTGCCAGCTCGGCGGCGTCGACCATCACGTGCGAACGGGGCGGGATCGTGCGTTCCGTGGGCTCGGGGGTGTTGCCCTCGTCGGGGACCACCTCGAGGAGGACCACGGCCTCGTCCTCACCGGGGTTGTAGATGTGCCACCGCTGGTCGAGGCCCTCGTCGTGGAGCCCGTCGGGGAAGTGCCAGACCTCGGCGGCTGCCGGTGCGCCGAGCGCCAGCGACAGGCCGTTGCGGCCCTCGCTGCCGTCGAAGGTCTGGACGCGGTCGACCACCAGACGGCCGCTGCGGGCCACCACGGAGGTCGCGGTGACGGCGCGGCGCCGCACGAAGGCACCGATGTCGATCACGGTCGATGTCCCCGGCGCCAGCGGCAGGCCCTGCAGCCCGACGGGCTCTTCGCGCAGCTGCTCGGTGGCGAAGCTGATGTCGACGATCACGTCGTCGGGGAAGGGGTTGAACAGGAAGAGGGCCTGGCGGGCGTCGCGCGTGGTGGAGCCGTTGGCGAAGTGCCACCGGTCGGATGGTGCCGAGGCGCACGGCCCGACGTCGGCGCCACGCGGGCCGCTGACGCCGTGCTCGACGCCGACGCCACCACCTTCGACCTCCACGACGGCGGAGACGACGGGGGCGGTGAGGGAGTCGCGGGCGGTGAGGGTGAGCGACTCCTGGGGACCCACCTGGATGGTCTCCACCAGCGGCTCGTCGGCGCCCGGGTACCAGGTGACCGTGCCCCGGCGCACCTCGCGCTGGGGGTTGGCGACCACCACGATCAGGTTGGCCTCCCCACCCTCGATCGCCGTGCCGGCGGCGCAGTACCAGGTCGACGACAGCGCGCCGGCGCGGTCGGCCACCGGCATGAGCGGCGCCGCCGCCCCGCCGAGGTCGTCGGACCTCCCGGTGGGGCCGTCGGTGGCGACGAGCCCCAGGACGACGAGCACCCCGACGATCACCACCAGGACGGGCAGGCGGCGGTTCACGACCGTCCCCATGCAACCGAGCGGGCGCCCACCTCGGTCGCACGACGGCGCCGGCCGCGCACCAGGGCGACGGCGGCGGCCGCCCAGAGCAGCGCCTGGAGCGCCACCACCAGCCACCGCGTCGGCGAGGTCCGGTAGCGCAGCACGGCGTCGCCCGCCTCGGCGACCTCGAAGGCGTTGGCCCAGCCGAGCGCCCGGGTGCGCGCCGCGGACCGGCCACCGACCTCGAGCCGCCAGCGGTCGGACGCCGCCTCGGCGAGGTAGACCACCCCCGCCGGCACCTCCCCCTCGAAGCGGAGGTGGCCGGTGCTCTCACCGAGCACCGGCACGGCACCCGACAGGTCGGTGGCGACGGCAGGGCCGAAGAGGCTGTTGGCGCCGGCGACGACGGCGCCGGCTTCGGCCGGCAGCGCGGCGCGGGTCGGCGCCCAGGAGACGTTCTCGTAGAGGGCGATGGCGGGGTCGACGTCGAGGCGGCGGAGGTCGAGCTGGCTGTCGACGGTGCGACGGACGCCGGGCGGGAGCGGTCGGCGGGAGGTGCGCGCCCGCTCCGGCACGGAGCGCTCGGGGAGGGCGAGGAAGCGGATCCCCATGGGGGCGAGCAGGCGCCCGAGGCGCTGGGTCTGGCCGTCGGCGGCGAGGCGAAGGGCGTCCTCGACCAGGCCGGTCGCGCCGTCGGCGCTGCCCGCCCACTGGTCGGTGAGCCCGGGTGCCCCCTCGGTCGAGATGCCGTAGCCGAGCCCGTCCTCGAGTCGGTGCGACCCGAGGGGCACCACGTCGGGGTGGCCGACCCACAGCACCCGGAACGACCCTTGGTCGAGCACCTCGCCGGCCTCGATGGCGTTGAGCGACGTGCGGAAGTCCGCCGGCGGGAGACCCCAGCGGCCGTCGAGGGCGTCTGCCAGGACCGGCAGGGAGGCCACCACCACGGCCGCGGCAGCAACGATCGATGCCACCTGCCGGAGCCCGAATCGGTAGCCCGGCAGGTCCCGCTCGAAGGCCACCATGCCGAGGCCGGCGGCGAGGGCGAGGGCGGCGGCAGCGGGGACGAGCAGCAGGTCGGCCGACGGGAGGGCGACGGGGAGCAGGTCCTGGCCCGCGACCCATACCAGCGACCACGAGGCGAGGGCGACGAACCAGGCGCGGGTGGCCCAGGTGAAGCGCCAGCCCCGGCCGATCAGCAGCGCCAGGGTGCCGGCCACGGGCAGGGCCCAGTGCAAGACCGACGAACCCGCCGGCCCCGTCTCGAAGCGGAGCAGCTGGTCGATGCCGAGGCGGTCGACGCCCATCCGCGAGATGCCGCCGACCGTCGCCCACTCCGAACCCGGCAGGACGAAGTCGAGGGTCCATGGCAGGTGCAGCACCAGGGCCACGACCGACGCGCCGAGGCCGACGGTGACGGTCTGCAGCACACGCCTCACCCCACCGGTGAAGACGGCGCCGAGGGTGAGCGCGAGGGCGACGAGCGGGACGACGAGCACGACCACGGGCACCACCGCGGCCACCAGGGCGACGATGACGCCGAGCACCAACACCGCTCGGCGTCGGTCGGTCTCGACGAGGGCCCGGGCCGTCTCGCGGTCGGGAGCCGACTCGTCGACCTCGCCCTCCGGGGCGAACGGCGCCTCCCCGCTGCTCCGCAGCAGGCGGGCGAGGATCCAGGGCATGGCGGCGTAGGCGACCAGCGCGCCCCATCGGCCCCGCGCCAGGGCGTCGTAGGGCAGGGGGACGACGGCGTAGACGACGATGGCGACCGCTCGTGCCCGCTTGGACGCCAGGGGGCCGGTGAGGCGCCACATCCCGACCACGCCGAGCGGGAGCATGCCGAGCACGAGCACCTGTTGCAGGAAGCCCGTGGCCCCGAGCACCACGATGCCGAGCAGGCCGAGGAGGGCGAACGCAGTGGGGGCGGGCGACTCGGAGCCGAGGCCGGCGGAGCGCCAGCCGCTCACGTACTCGCGGAGCAGGCCGAGGGGGCCCTCCTCGATCGGAGCGAACGCCCCGATGGCGGGGAGAGGGCCGCTGATCAGGTCGCGCGAGCCGACCAGCAGCAGCAGCGCCACCAGGAGCCACGCGGCGACGACGACGCGGCGGGGACCCGACGCCAGGCGGTCGGACAGGTCCCGGCCGACCCCGGAGAGCGAGGCGCGGACCCGGTCGGTGGTGCCGAGCTCGCCCCGGACGAAGCCCGACAGCCTGGCGCTGCCCCGCACCTGGAGGCGACGGACCTCGCCGTCACCGAGCTGGCGGTGCCGGCGCAGCAGGGCGCGTCGTTGGCGGAGCGCACCGATGCGTCTGAGGTTCCACGTCCAGGCGCCCAGGACGTCGCCCGCCTGGTCGAGGTGACCGGTGACGGAGGCATACATCGCTTCGAAGAGGGTGAACACCGCCGCCTGGGGAAGCACCCGCAGGAGGTGGAAGGGCCCGTAGCAGGTCAGGACGGTGCGGAGCCGATGGCGGGCCAGCAGGCGGCGCCGGTCGTCGGTCGGCCGGCGGGACCCGAGGGCCTCGACGTGCTCGACGCGGGCGGCGGGAACCACAATGACCCGGGCCCCCGCCACCTGGGCGCGCCAGCACAGGTCGAGGTCCTCACCGAGGAAGGTGATCGCCGGGTCGAAGCCCCCGAGGGCCTCGAAGAGGTCGGTGCGCACGAGGGTGCAGGCCCCGGGGATGGTGAACACGTCGCGCACCCGGTCGTGCTGCTCCTGGTCGAGCTCCCCCCGCTCGACGAGCGGCGAGAGCACCCCGGTCTTGTCGCTCGACATCCCGACCTGGAGGAGGTGCTGGGGAGCGCCGAAGGCGACGACCTTGGGGCCCACGACGCCGGCGTTGGAGCGGTAGGCCTCCTCCACCAGGAAGCGGATGGCGGTGGGGTCGAGGACGACGTCGTCGTGGCAGAAGGCGTAGAAGGCGGCTCCCTCGACGACCTCGATCACCTCGTTGGCGGCCGGCCCGAAGCCGGGGTTGGCGTCCAGGTGGCGCACGTAGGCGTCGGGCAGGACCTCGGCGACGAGTGGCATCGGGTCGGTGGCGCTGTCGGCGTCGATGACGAGCACCGAGAGGTTGGGGTAGTCCTGGGCCCGCAGCGACCCGAGGGCGTCACGGAACCACGGCCCGGCATCGTGGGTCACCACCACGGCGACCACCGGCGGGGCCTGGGGGCTGTCGTCGGGCGGGGCGTCGTCGTCGTGAGGCGCACCGGCCGGCGTGGGGAGGTCGTGCGCAACCACGGCCGACCGAGGGTAGTCGTCGCCCCCGGGGCCCCCTCACTCGGCCCACCGAAGTGCTTGCAACTGTTTAACGAAGGCGCTATGGTGGCTAGCACACCGGCGGGAGCCCCCGACCGGTGCCGATCTGCCCCCCACCCCCAGGAGCAACCATGAACGACGTCACCACCGTACTCAAGGACGCCGCCTACATCACCGTCGGCGCCGGTGTCATCGCCTTCCAGAAGGCCCAGGTCCAGCGCCAGGAGATCCAGAAGCGCCTCTCCGACATCGAGGTCGACCCCAAGGCCGGCTTCGAGCGCCTCAGCGGCACCGTCGAGGAGCGCGTGAAGATCGCCGAGGAGCGCTTCGAGGGCCTCCAGGGCCAGGTCGAGGCGGCCATCGCCACCTTCGAGACCAAGCTCGAGCGTTACCTGGACGAGCTGCAGGGCCGCCTGCCCGAGCAGGCCGGCGAGGTCTTCGGCCAGGCCCGCACCGTGGCCAAGGACGCCCAGGGCCAGCTGCGCCAGCTCGTCGGCGCCTGATCCCACTCCCGGCGACGCCGGGAGATCCTCTTCGAAGGCCGGGTCCGTTCCCCCACGGACCCGGCCTTCGTCGTATCTTTACGCTGGCGGGCTGGTCTTGCCTGCCTCCACCAGGAGGTCGACGGTTCGCATCACGAAGGCTGACAGCTGGGCCCTGGTGACCGGCAGGCCCGGGCTGTATTGCTGCGGACCGGTGCCCCCGACGATGGCCAGGGCGGCGAGACCGTTGATGCAGTTCTCGTGGACGTCGCCACCGTCGTCGGCGAAGAAGTCCTGCGCGACGGCGCACACCGCGTTGCCGGTGACCGCCTTCAGGCTCCTCGCCATGAAGCTGGCCATCTGGGCTCGCGAGACGTCGACGTCCGGCGAGAAGGACGTGGCCGGTCCCCCACCGGCTCCGCCCGAGACGATCCCCGCTCCGGCCAGGCGGTTGATCGACTCGACGTGCGGGCTGTCGTCGGGGACGTCGGTGAAGCGGTTGGTGCCGTCGTAGGGCTCCAGCAGCGCGCCGTCGATGTGGTCGAGCATGCGGACGACGAACGTCGCCATCTGGGCCCGGCTCACGGCCAGCGTCGGCGCGTACTGATCCGCCGGCCGTCCGCCGGGGCCCCCGGCGGCGATGAGGTACCAGCGCAGGCACTCGATCTCGTCCTCGAAGGTGTTCTCGGCGATGTCGACGAAGCCCGAGTCGGGGACGTCGGGCGGCGGGCAGGCGAACAGGCTCGTGTCGCGCGAGGTGGGGACGGGGTCGTAGGTGGGCGTCACCACCGTGAACCAGTCGGACTTGAGCTGGAGGGCCGACCGGAAGGCCAGCCCGCTGACGGTCACCGACGCCGTAGAGCCGTTGACCGCCACCTCGACCACCCGGCCGCCGTCGGCGCCCAGGCCGTTGCGCTTCAGCACCCGGATGCTCTGGAAGTCGCCGATGGTGGGGAAGGCCTCCTCGATCTTGGCCACCGCGACCGTGGTGCTCCAGGTGTGGTTCGGGTTGAGGGGCTTGCCGTTCACCAGGTAGCCGTCGCCCTCGTCGACCACGGCGGGGAACGTGCCGCCGGCGGTGTGCCCGCCGGTCGACGACGAGAACTCGGTGCGGGCGACCTTGCCGGCGTTCGTCCCGGACGTGTGGAGGCGGACCTCCCCCCCGGTGGCCGCCAGCGCCTGGTCGGTGTTGGCGTGCTCGATGCGCACGCCGTTGAGGCCGGCCCCGCCGTAGACCTGGCACGCGGTGGTGTCGCAGGTCTTGAACAGCGCGTGGCGGTTCTCGCCCCAGGCGTAGGAGCGGGCGGCCACCGCCTGGGACTTGAGCTGCTCCATGCCCTTGCCGCCACCGAGGTCGCCCCACGAGGCCGGCGACTCGCGGGGCACGACCCCACGCAGGTACTGCTCCATGGCGACGTGGTTGACGACGCGGGTGACGCCGTCGATGGCCAGGGCCATCACCGAGCCGCGGTAGTGGCGGAGGTTGGCCCCGCAGACCTGGATCATGAGCCCGACGTCGTCGCCGGCGTAGGGCACCACCAGCTTGGCCTCGGGGCGCTGGGTGGCATCGATGCCGGCCAGGGCCTCCTCCCAGGGGCCGGCGCAGGGGTCGCCTGCCTCGGTCGTGCCCGGCCCGGCGTCGATGGCCCAGGTGCCGTCGGCCGTGCGGCGCACCCGCGCCGCGCTGCCCGGCGGGCGCTGGATGCCCGCCTCCCCGCCCACGGTGAACGCCGCGCCGGAGGTGACGATCATGTCCTTGCCGTCGTGCTCGCTCAGGCGCACCGAGATGGGGGCGTCGGCCTGGGTGCCCTTGGTCGTCCCGCCGTAGAAGTGGTCGAGGATCCAGTCGTAGGTGCGGTCCTGGCCGAGGGCGTAGCCGAGCGAGCCGTACTGCCCGAGGCCGCGGCCGTGGCCCCATCCCCTGCCCTCGAACCCCACCTCGGCGCCCACCTGGGCCTCGGCGGGAGCCGTGCGGGCCAGTGACGGGAGGGCGGTCACCGCCAGGAGCAGGGCAACGAGTGCGGTGCGCCGCAGACGCGATTTCCGGCCGCAACCGGGAGCAGATCGTGTGAGCACGGCTCAGACGCTACCGCTCGCCTCTCACCCCCCGACCGCACCTCGGGCCGGCCGACCGCAGGCCGAGGGCGATGCGTCGCCGCCCAGCTGGCCTACGATGCGGCGTCCCAGGAGCCGAACCGTTGGACGGTGCAGTGGTAGGAGTGCGGGGTCTGCTCGATCGCCTGTCGCGCCGGGTCACCGGCCCGGTGAGGACCCACGTCGACGAGCGGACCACCGACGTCCACCGTCACCTCGACGAGGTCGTCGAGCACCAGATCGGTCCGCGGATCGACCGGCGGGTCGATCGCGTCGAGGACCGGGTCGCCGACATCCAGGAGCGGGTCACCGCCATGCAGGGCAGTGTCGATGTCGACGTGCAGGTGGCGACCGAGGCGATGGTGACGATCCGCCGGACGAGCGAGCTGCTCCGCCAGGAGATGGACGGCCTCCTGCGCATCCTGGCCCCGCAGGAGCCGACCCTGCCCGCGCTGATCGGCCGCTCGGCGGCCGGTGATGCCGAGGCCGACCTCGAGCTGGCGCGACTGCTCGTCCGGATGGTCCCCGCCGCCGCCGACCGGGTCGCCGGTGAGCTCGTCGGCACCGACCTCGATGCCATGGGGCCGGGCCTGGCCACGCTGCTCAACTGGGCGGGAGGCCACACCAGTCCCTCGGGACAGGCCGCGGTCTGGTTCAACCCCCCGGTCACCGTCCTCCACGAACCCGGCTCGGTGCGCACCAACGAGGTCAACGAGCGCATCGTCGAGATCCCCTACGCCTTCGCCGCGGTGGCGGGCCTCCCGACCGGGTCGCTCGTCCTCGACTTCGGTGCCGCCGAGTCGACCATCGCCCTGTCGCTGGCGTCGCTCGGCCTCGAGGTCCTCGCCGCCGATCTCCGGCCCCACCCCTTCGCCCACCCCGGCATCACCGCCGTCACGGGGCCAATCGAACGCTGGGCCGGGCCCCCGCGCCCGCTCGACGCGGTGCTGTGCATCTCGGCCCTCGAGCACGTCGGCCTCGGCGCCTACGACGAGGAGCCCACCGACGGCGACCTCGACCACACGATCCTCTCCTTGTTCGGGCAGTGGCTCCGACCCGGAGGCGAGCTCACCTTCACTGCTCCCTACGGCCGCTGGGAGCGCGGCGAGCAACAGCGCGTGTACGACGAGGCCCACCTCGTCACCCTCTTCGAGGGCTGGACGATCGTCGACCGCCGCACCTGCGCCCAGACCGGACCGGCCACCTGGGAGCCCGTCGGTGGTGACGGGCCGCCGCCGTCCTCGCGCTGGGACGACGGCACCCGCGGCGTGGTGCTGCTCCGGGCAACGCCGCCGACGTGAGCGACGCCCACGGTCCGGGGGGGCTCGAGCACCGGCTCGCCCTCGACCTGCAGGCGACCCAGAGCCCGGTGCACGCCGACCGCGGGGTCGCTCGTTACACCAAGGAGCAGGCCCGTGCCCTGCGGCGCCTCGGCGTCGTGGAGGCGCTGCTGTTGAACCCCAGCCAGCCGTTCCCGAAGCACCTCGACGAGGATCTGCTGACCGCGCCCGAGCTGGCGTGGAGCACCATGTCCGAGCTCCGCCGGGCAGCCAGGCGCTCGCCGGAGCCGCTGGCGTACCACGCCATGTCCCCGTTCGAGATCTCACCGTGGGTGGAGGCCGACGTCCCCCCGCACGTCGTCTCGGCCTCCCTCCCCCTCATCACCACGCTGTACGACCTGATCCCGCTGCTGCACGCCGAGCGCTACCTCGTCGACCGGCGCTTCGAGCGCCGCTACCGGGCCCGGGTCGAGTGGCTGGCCTCGGCCGACCTCACGCTGACCATCTCGCAGCACACCCGCCGCGACGCCATCGAGCACCTCGGGCTGGCACCCGACCGGGTCGTGAGCGTGGGAGCGGGTGTCTCGGCCTACTTCTCCCCCGCCACCGCCGACGACGACCCGCTCGCCACCCTCGCCCGCCACCTGCCCGAGGTCCGCGCCCCCTTCGTCTTCACCTTGGCCGGCGGCGACCCCCGCAAGAACAGCGAACGCCTCATCGAAGCATGGGGTCGGGTGCCCCCCTCCACCCGTGGGCGCCGCCAGCTGGTGGTCCGCTCCGACGTCGACGACGCCACGCTGGAGGCCTGGCACGAGCTCGCACGCGTCGCCGGCCTGGCCGAGGGCGACCTCGTCGTGATCGGCTGGATCTCCGACGAGGTGCTGCGCGCCCTCTACCGCAGCGCTGACCTCTTCGTCTTCCCCCCGCTCTACGAGGGCTTCGGGCTGCCCGTGGCCGAGGCCATCGCGTGCGGCTGCCCGGCGATCACGTCGTCGACGTCGTCCATGCCGGAGGTCCTCGACTGGGACGGCTCCACCTTCGACCCCACCGACGTCGACGAGATGGCGGGCGCCATCGACCGCGGCCTGGCCGATGAGGGCTTCCGGGACGAGCTGACGGCACGAGGGGCGGCGCGCGTGCCGACCTTGACGTGGGAGGCGGTGGCCGAGCGGACCGTCGCCGCCGTGGGCAGCCGACTCGCCTCGCTGCGGCCCCCGCCCGGGGGGTGGGCGAGTGCCAGCGCACCGGTTCGCATCGCCCTGGTCGGACCCATGCCGCCGGTGCGGTCGGGCATCGCCGACTACAACGGGCGCCTGGCGCCGGTGCTGGCTCACCGCTGCGAGCTCGACGTCTTCTCCCCGACCCGGCGCCCCGCCGGCCTCGACGCCCTCGACGCCGGGTGGTTCCCGGTGCGGGCGCTCGGTCGCACCGCCAACCCGTGGTCGTACGACGCCATCGTCTACACCGTCGGCAACAGCGACGACCACCACGACCTCTACGACCTGGCCCAGGAGCTCCCGGGGATCCTCTGGATGCACGACGTGCGACTCCCCGGGCTCTACCTGACGTACGCACGCGAGCGGGTGCCCGCCGGGTCGGGCGATGCCTTCATCCGCGAGCGCCTGCTCCGCCAGTACCGGAGGCGGTTGCCGTCGGGCGTCGAGGGGCCGGTGTCCGACGCCATCACCATCCCGTTCCTCCACGCCGGGCTCGGCCTGTCGAAGGAGCTGGTGGACCAGGCGCGCGGCGTGATCGTCAGCTCGAAGGTGGCCGACCGGATCCTGCGGCTCGACCAGCAGCCCGATGCAGCCTCGACACCGACGTGGGTCGTCCCCCTCGGGGCCCCACCCGTCCCCAGCGGAGCCCCCGGGGGTCGGGCACCCGCATCGGCGCCGGTGGTCGCCTGCTTCGGGATGGTGGCCCCGGTGAAGGGCGTGGAGATGCTCATCACCGCCCTGCGCACGGTGCTGGCCGCCGCCCCCGGGGCCCGCCTGGTGCTGGTCGGCCCGGTCGACGACGTCTACCGCTCCCACCTCGAGCAGCTGGCCGACGCGGCGGGCGTGACGGCCGCGGTCACCATCACCGGCCACGTCGGGGGCGTCGAGTACGAGCGCTGGCTGGCCGAGGTCACCTGCGCCGTGCAGCTGCGACTGGGCACCAACGGGGAGAGCTCGGCCGCCGTGCTCGACTGCCTGGCCGCCGGCACTCCGGTCGTCACCAACGCGGCGTCGGCCACCGAGCTGCCCGAGGGCACCGTCGACCTGGTCGCCCACGACGTGGGCGCAGCGGCGCTGGGCCGACACCTGGTGCGCCTCCTGGCCGACCCCGCCCGCCTCGCCTCCCTGGACGAGGCCGGACGCCGATACGCCGAGTCCTGGACCCTCGACGACGTCGCCGACCGCCTCCTCGAGCTGGTGGCCTCACTGCCCTGACGGGTTCACGGGTCCTGTCGCCGACCAACCCTTCATCACGGCTCCTGATCTGCCGATCGAACGGTGTGCAACCAGGCGGAAGCGGGCGATCGGGGCGGCTGCGGGCGTGGCAGGTGGCCGCGCTGGCGACCCTCGTCGTCGCGGCCGGGCTGACGTCCGGCGCCCGGGCACCGGCTCAGGCCGCGGGCGAGGCCGTCCCCCACGGCTGGCAGCTCCGCGCCCGCAACCACGTCGACACCGGGGCCATGCACTGGCACATCCGCCTCGACCACCCCGCCGCCCAGGACGTGCACGTGGCCCGCATCGCCCCCGAGCTGGCCGGTCGGCTGCGGGTGATGACCGCCCACGACCAGGTGGCCGGGACGCAGCGGACGGAGACCACGTCGTCGATGTGCCTGCGCGTCCGGTGCCTGGTGGCGGTCAACGGCGACTACACCGAGCACGACGGCCTGGGGGCCGTCGGGCCGGTCGTGGCCGACGGCGAGGTGATCCGAACGTCGGGCATCCGCATGGGCCTGTTCTCGCTCGACGGCCAGAGCCGGCCGTCGATCACCCACGACCCCACCTTCGACCTCATCCTCGCCCCGGCCGGCACCGAGGCGATCACGATCGACCGCGTCAACCGGCCGCGCGTCGCCGATTCGCTGGTGCTCTACACCCCCCGCTTCGGACCCTCCACCCTTACCAACGACCACGGCCGGGAGCTGGTCCTCGAGCTGCAGGGCGGCCCGTGGGGCCGGGCCGCCGGCGGGACCCCGGTGCACATCGCCGAGCTGCGGGTGCCCGGCAACACGCCGATCCAGCCCAACCAGGTCGTCCTCTCCGGCCACGGGCGTGGCGCCGACGCCATCCAGGCCCTCTGGCACCAGGTGACCAGCAGCGGCGAACGGCAGGCCACCGTCACCGTCGACCCCGGCGACGTGGTCGAGATGCTCGGCGGCTCACCGACCCTCGTACGGGACGCGCACCGATGGTTCCCCGACAACCCCGACACCTTCACCCGCGGTCGCCACCCCCGCACCGTGGTGGGGTGGACGGCGTCGGGTGAGCTGCTGCTCGTCACCGTCGACGGCCGCCAGCCCGGCCACAGCGAGGGCATGCCCCTGAGCGAGGCGGCCGATCTGCTGATCGCCCTCGGAGCGGTCGAGGCCCTCAACCTCGACGGAGGCGGTTCCACCACCTTCGTCGTCAACAGCCGGGTGGTGAACCGCCCGAGCGACCCCGGCCGGGTCGAGCGGCCGGTGACCACGGCGCTGGTGCTCCTGCCCGTCCCCGGCACGGTCGCCACCGCCTCCGTGCGGTCGACCGACGACGCCTGCCCGCCTGGCGGCTCGTCGAGCGACTTCACCGACGTCGTCGAGTCCAGCCCCCACAGGGACGCCATCGACTGCGTCGTGCGCTGGGCGCTCACCACCGGCACCAGCCCCGGCCGCTACTCACCGGGCGTGCGCCTCGATCGAGGCCAGATGGCAACCTTCCTCGCCCGGATGATCGAGCGGACCGGCGGCTCGTTGCCCGCCGCCACCGATGATCGCTACCCCGACATCAGCCACACCGTCCACCGCGACGCCATCAACCGACTCGCCGCCGCCGGCGTGATCGGCGGGCGATCCGACGGCACCTACGGGCCGGAGGCTCCCGTCACCCGGGCCCAGATGGCGTCACTGCTCGTGCGGGCCCACGAGCACCGCGGCGGCCTCACGCTGGCGCCGACGGCGGACTACTTCGCCGACGACGCCAACGACGTCCACGAGCCCGCCATCAACGCCCTCGCCTTCGCCGGCATCACCGGCGGCCGTGAGCACCCCCACCTGTACGGACCCGCCGGGCACGTCCAGCGGGAGCAGATGGCGTCGTTCCTCGCCCGGCTCCTCGACCTCCTGGTGGAGGAGGGAACGGTCGAACGGAGTGCGGTCCCGTAGAGGACCGTCGGGTCAGGCCAGGGCGGCGTCGAGGAGGGACCGCACCCGGCGGCGGGCGACCTCCACCAGCCCCCGCTCCTCGGGATCGCGGGCCTCGCCGACGAGGGCGAGCAACCGGGCATCCCACTCGAGGAGCACCTGGCGGTCGAAGGCGCCACCGGTGCGCGCCAGCCACGCCAGATCGGCCGCGAGGAGCTCGAGGGCCTGCTCCACCTGGGTGTAGCGGGCGGTGACGAGCGGGAGCCGGTCGGCCTTGGCCTTGGGGTAGGAGGTGCCGGCCACCAGCTCGTGGGGCTCGAGCTTGAACACCCCGGCCAGCAGGGCGACGGTGCGCTCTCCGGGCCAGCTCATCCCCGCCTCCAGGTGGGAGATGGCGACGCGCGAGACGGCCAGCCGGTCGGCCAGCAGCTGCTGGGTCCAGCCGCGCTTGGCTCGCAGGGCGGCGATGCGCCGGCCGAGGTGCTCCTCCACCCCACCATCGTCGCGTGCCAACCCAGTTGGCAGACAACACTGGGGCGAGCGACCAGACTCGTGCCATGACGACGAAGCGCGCGCTCATCACCGGCATCACCGGCCAGGACGGGTCCTACCTCGCCGAGCTGCTGCTCGACAAGGGCTACGAGGTCATCGGCATGGTCCGCCGGTCGAGCACGGTCAACTTCGAGCGCATCGCCCACCTCCAGGACAAGATCACCAGCGTCCCTGGCGACCTCCTCGACGAGGTCTCGATGATCAACATCCTCCGCGAGCACCGCCCGGCCGAGGTCTACAACCTCGCCGCCCAGTCGTTCGTGCAGACCTCGTTCGGCCAGCCGGTGCTCACCGGCGAGATCACCGGCCTCGGCGTCACCCGGATCCTCGACGCGGTGCGAATCGTCGACCCGGGCATCCGCTTCTACCAGGCCAGCTCCAGCGAGATGTTCGGCAAGGTCCAGGCCGTCCCCCAGGTGGAGTCGACCCCGTTCTACCCCCGCTCCCCCTACGGCGTGGCCAAGCTCTACGGGCACTGGATCACCATCAACTACCGGGAGTCCTACGACCTCCACGCCAGCTCCGGGATCTTGTTCAACCATGAAAGCCCCCGGCGCGGGTTGGAGTTCGTGACGCGCAAGATCACCAACCACGTTGCCCAGATCAAGCTCGGGATGACCGACGAGCTGCGCCTCGGGAACCTCGAGGCCCAGCGCGACTGGGGCTTCGCCGGCGACTACGTCGAGGCCATGTGGCGGATGCTCCAGCAGGACGAGCCCGACGACTTCGTGGTCGCCACCGGCGAGACCCATTCGGTGCGCGAGTTCTGCGAGGTGGCGTTCTCCCACGTCGGGCTCGACTACAACGACTACGTCGTCATGGACGAGCGCTTCATGCGCCCCGCCGAGGTCGACCTGCTCGTCGGCGATCCCACCAAGGCCCGCGAGGTGCTCGGTTGGAAGCTCCAGACGTCGTTCCCCGACCTCGTCCGGATGATGGTCGACGCCGACCTCGACCTCCTGTCGGGCAAGCTGCGTGGCATCAGCTGAGCCATCCACTCGTTCTGGCACCAGCAACGCGCTGTCCACCAGCGCGCTTCTGGTGCCAGAACGCCTGAGTGCCGGCGGGGCTACCCCTCGCCCTCGGCCACGCGCGCCCGCCACCACTCGAGGAGATCGGTGAGCGTCTTCGAGAGGGGGATCTCCGGCGTCCAGCCGGTGGCCGCCCGGAGCTTGGAGTTGTCGCCGCGGAGGGCGGGGAGGTCGACCGGACGGAGGCGCTCGGGATCGAGCTCGATGCGCATCTCTCGGCCCGACAGGCCGATGAGCTGCTCGGCCACCTCGCGCACCGGCAGGTCCTCGCCCGAGCACACGTTGTAGACCTCGCCCGGCTCGCCCCGCTCAACCAGCAGCCGGTAGGCGCGCACGACGTCGCGGACGTCGGTGAAGTCGCGCCGGGGGCTGAGGTCGCCGGCGAGGATCACGTCGGTGCCGTCGGCCTCGTTGCGGGCGACCTGGTGGGCGAGGGTCGACGCCACGAGCCGGTCCGACTGACCGGGGCCGAGGTGGTTGAACGGCCGGGCCATGATCGTGCCGAGCCCCCGGCCGAGGTGGGCCTGGAGGGCGAGGTGCTCCGCTGCCACCTTGGAGGCTCCGTACGGGCTGACCGGCCGCAGCGGTGCCGTCTCGGCCAGCGGTAGCTGGTCGGGCGCGACCAGGCCGTACTCCTCGGCGCTGCCGACCACCAACACGCGGTCGACCTCGGCCTCGCTGCACGCAAGGAGGACGTTGAGCGTCCCCTCGGCGTTGACCCGCAGCACCTCGACGGGTGCCGACCACGAGCTGCCAACGTGGCTGGCGGCGGCCAGGTGGTACACGACATCGGGGGCTTCCCCGGTGATCAGCCGTCGGATCGCCTCGCCGTCGGTGATGTCGACCTCGGAGTCGGAGCCGACCACCTCGTCGCCGCTGGCCTCGAGGTGATCGGTGAGGTAGCCCCCGACGAACCCCCCGGCACCGGTGATGAGCGCCTTCACGCGGTGGGTCGGTCGGTCGGCACGGCAGGCATGAGCAGCCATGCTACGGCGACCCGACCAACCCCCCCGAAAGCGCCAAGGCTCCGATCGACGACGGGCCCCGCCGCCGCTCGACTACGAGGCGGCGCTGATGGCGACGATGGGGGCGTTGACGATGCCCTCGGCCCCGCCGGCGTCGAGGGCAGCGCCGTAGGCCGTGACGTGACCGGCGCTGGTGGCGATCCAGTAGCCGTCACCGGCGCGGGTGGGCGACATCCCCACGACCGGGGCCGGCAACTGCCCCGCCGATGAGCCGTGGAAGGGGGCGCTGCCGAAGGTGAAGATGCCACCGTCGCTGGCCACGAGCCAGTAGCCGCTGTCCCGGTGGGCCGACATCCCCACGATCGGCTGGTTCAGGGTGAGGCTCCCGGTGCTGCCGAAGAACGCGGCGTCGCCGAAGGTGAAGATCCCACCGTCGCTGGCCACCAGCCAGTACCCCCGGCCGGTCGGCGTCGGCGCCATCCCCACGATCGGCTTGTTCAGCTGCTTCGCCCCCGTCGACCCGTAGAAGCCGGCGTCGCCGAAGTTGAAGATCCCACCGTCGCTGGCCACGAGCCAGTAGCCGCCGCCCTTGCCGGCGCCGCCGACCTGGGGCGAGGGCGTCACCGCGGAGCCGACGATCGGCCGGTTCAGCGGCGCCGAGTTGGCGGCTCCCCGATACGAGGCCTCGCCGAGGGCGTAGACGGCGCCGTCGCTGGCCGCCGTGCGATAGGCCGCGGGCGGGTCGACGAGGGCTCCGGCGGCGTCGAGGCGGCCCGACGCCACACGCGTCCCCGAGCCGGGGATGCGCACCGCCGACCAGGAGATGCGCCGTGCCAGGTCGTCGGCGCCGAGCTCGGGCCGGTGCGCCAGCACGAGGGCGGCCGAGGCGGCCACGAGTGGGGAGGCGAACGAGGTGCCGTCGTAGACGTGGTAGCCGCCGGTGAGGGTGGAGGTGGAGAAGATGCCGACACCGGGGGCGACCACCTCGACCCAGGTGCCGGTGTTGGAGAAGGAGGCGATGGCGGTGCCGGCGTTGTCGGTGGCGCCGACCCCCACCACACCGGGGTAGGCCGCCGGGTAGCGCGGCGTCGTGCCACCCTCGTTGCCGGCAGCGGCCACCACGAGCACACCCGAGGCCCGGGCGTAGGTGACGGCGTCGTCGAGGGCACTGTTGGCTCCACCCACCAGCGACAGGTTGATGACCCGGGCACCGTGGTCGGCCGACCAGCGGATCCCGGCGGCGATCTCGCTTGCCCGGCCCTCCCCGCAATTGTCGAGGACCCCCACCGACACCACCGACGTGCGCCAGCCGAGCGAGGACATCCCCGTGGTGTTGTTGGTGCGCGCGCCCACCAGCCCGGCGACGGCGGTGCCGTGGCTCGCCTCGGTGGCGTTGAAGCACGTGCGGCCGGGGTCGGTGAAGACGGGGCCGCGCTCCACCTTGCCGCTCAGGTCGGGGTGGTCGACGTTGGCGGGCGTGTCGAGCACCGCCACCACCACGCTGCTCGAGCCCGTGGTCGTGTTCCAGGCATCGGGCGCCCCGACGGACCCGAGCTCGGTCTGGCCCCGGGTGAGCTGGTCGCAGCCGGGGAAGCACTCGTCGTCGGGCAGCCGGGCGCTGCGGTAGACCGAGTCGGGCTCGGCCCAGACCACCCCCGGGTCGGCGCGGGCCTGTCGGACCTTGGCACCGACCGTCCCGGCGTCGAGCTCGACGACGAAGGTGTCGTCGGCCACGACCATGGCGGCCCGCCCGCCGAGGCGTGCCGCAGCGGCGGCGCGCTCGGCCGGCCCTGCCGGCGTGTCGAGGCGCACCACGAGGCGACCGGCGGCCCCGGCCAACGCGGGGTCGTCGTGGGCCACCGGGTCGGCGCTCGCCGCGCTCGGCGCCACCACCAGCAAGACGGCGAGCAGGAGTCCGGCGAGGCCAGCTGAGGAGAGGTGGTTGCGCACGGAGCGGACTCGATCGCTCACGGGCGGACGATGGGCACGAGGTCGACCGCCGGGCGGGCGCCGGCGACGATCCCGCCACCGAAGCCGGGGGCGTCACCGAAGGCGTGGACGCGACCGGCGCTGTCGAGGACCCAGTAGCCCTGGCCCGACGGCGTGGCGGCGATGGAGCGCGCCGGACCGGTGAAGCCCGGGCGCCCGATGGGGTTGCCGAGGAAGGGAGCGACACCGAAGGCGAAGACCCCGCCGTCTCGGGCAACCATCCAGTAGCCGTTGCCGGACGGCGCCGCCGCCATCCCCACGATCGGCTGGAAGAGCACGATGTTGCCGGTGCTGCCGAAGAAGCGGGCGTCGCCGAAGCTGAAGATCCCGCCGTCGGTGGCGACCATCCAGTACCCGTTGCCCGTCACCGTGGTGGCCATGCCCACGATGGGCTTGTTGAGGCGGGTGCCGCCCATGGAGCCGAAGAAGCGGGCGTCGCCGAAGGAGTAGATGCCGCCGTCGGGCCCGACCACCCAGGCACCGAACCCCGAGGCGGTGCCGGCGGCCCCGCCCACCGGCCGGCCGTCGATCCCCGACCGGGGCAGGTCGCCGATGTCGGCGGTGCTGCCGAAGGTCGGGGTGCGCCCGAAGGTCGAGAACGACCCGTCGCTGCCGAGGACGCGGTAGCCGACGAGCCCGCGGAGGAGCCGGTCGGCGACGTGGTCCCGCAGCTGCGGCATCAGCGGGTACATGTCGCTGCCCGGACAGGAGGTCTGCCCGACGTCGCGGTGGCCGGCGATGTTGGGGAACGTCACGGTCCCCGAGCCGTCGGGCAGCTCGTAGGGGTCGTCGGCGTGAGCGTCGAGGTCGTTGCGGGCGAACTTCCAGGCGATCAGGTCGGCCATGGCGCGGCGTGCATCGGCGGTCGGCGACCGGCCCTCGCCTTGGAAGTCGCCGAGGAGGGCGATGCCGAACGAGCCGGTGTTGAAGCCGGCGGCATGAGCGCCGATGACCCCACGACCGGCGGTGTCCTCACCGGTGTGGGGCTCGCCCGTGGCGTAGGCGCGGGCCCACCGGCCCTCGTAGATCCGCCCGGCGGCGTCGACGCCGAAGTTGTAGCCGATGTCGGACCATCCCCTGCCCTCGGTGTGGAACCGGTAGACGGCGCGCATGTGGGCGGCCGGGTCGGGCACCGTCTTGATGTCGGTGTGGTGCACGAAGGCCTTGCGGAGGGTGGCGAAGCTCCGGCTGCCGCTTCGGAGCGACTCGTCGGCCCCCCACTCGGCCCGGGTGATGATCCGCGGGAGGGGCGGGGCGGAGGTGGTCTCCACCGGCCCGGTGAGGACGGCGTTGACGGTCGAGGCGCGGGCGAACGGGCGTAGCGGCCCGGGGCCGACCAGCGCCAGCGCGCCACCTGCCACGACGCCACCGAGCAGCGAGCGACGGCCGAGCAGGCCGGCGTCCCTCCTGCCTGTCTCGTCGTGCTCGTCCCGTCCCACCGCCGCCCTCCTGGCACACGCGTTCGAGCACCTGCGGGCGCCGTCCCCGGAGAGGCTAGTTTGCGCGCCGTCACGGCCAGCGGTCACCCGTGGGCGGCAACACCTTCGAGGAAGGTGGCGTAGCGCTCGATGAGCACCGGCCAGCGGAAGCTCCCGTCGACGTAGGCGCGCCCCTTCGCCGCCAGGCTGCTCCGCAGGTCCCGGTCGGCGAGCAGGCGGTCGAGGGTCACCTCCAGCTCGGCGTAGCCGTCGAACCACAGCCCTCCACCGGACCGCTCACAGTGCTCCCGGGTGGCGGCGCACCGGGCGTTGACCAGGACCGGGACGCCGACGGTCCACGCTTCGATGAGGACGATGGAGAACGACTCGTAGGCCGACGGGTTCACCAGCGCCACCGCCCCGCGGATGGCCCCCCACTTGGTCTCCTGGTCGACGCCACCGGCGACGATCACGTCGGGGTGGCGGGGCGGCTCGTCGATCACCGGCCCGACCAGCACCAGCGCCAGCGGCCCGGGCCGGCGGGCCTTGTAGGCGGCGAAGAGCTCCACGAGCATGCGGGTGCCCTTGCCGTCGTCGACCCGCCCGACGCAGACCAGGTAGGGGCGGTCGCCGATCCCGAGCGCGGCGCGCGCCGGCTCCGCCTCGCCGGGCCCCTCCTCCACACCGAGGCCCAGCACGATCTGGCGGGTGGCGGCGACGGGGAAGAGCCGCTGCACCAGGTCCTGTTCGCCGAAGGTGTGGAACACCAGGCCCGCGGCGGCGGTGAAGACCGGGCGGAACAGCGGGAGCCGCAGCGGTGCCTCGTCGTGCGCCGCCGCCTGGAGGACCGCCCGCCGGCCCACCGCCGGGACGCCGTGCACCGTCGGGTAGAACAGGTAGGGGTAGAAGACGATCGCCCCTGCGTCCGACCGTCGGGCAGCCTCGATGACGTCGGGGTTGACCGGCCCCTGCAGCTCGATCCAGCGCTCCTGGTCGCGGGGCGCAGCTCGCCTCGGGTCGGCCAGCACCCGATCGGACCAGCGGTCGAAGCCCGGGTCGCGCCCGGCCAGCGACCGGAACCGGCGGACCGTGACGCCGTTGATGTCGGTGGTCCCGTCCTCGTACTCGTCGGCCCAGGTGTCGCTGCTGACGGCGCAGGTGGTGAGCACCTGGACGTCCCAGCCCCGGAGCTCGACCAGGCGCTCGGCCAGCATGCGGGCGCCGTACTCGGCGCCGCCCACCACCTCGAGGCCGTAGCGGGGGACGACGAAGTCGACCCTCATGCGCCGACCAGCGACTCGAGGGCGGCTGTCATCCGCGCCCTGGTGACCCGAAGGTCGAAGTCGGCCAGGCGGGCCCGACCGGCGGCAACGAGTCCACAGCGGAGCTCGCCGTCGCGGACCACCCGGTCGACGGCGGCGGCGACCAGCTCGGCGCCCTTGGCCTCCAGGCACAGCCCGGCGCCCCCGAGGGTCTCGGGCACGGCGGTCGACGCGTACGCCACGATCGGCAGTCCGTGGTGCATGGCTTCGAGGAGCGGCACGCAGAACCCCTCGTGCTCGGAGAGGCACACGAACACGTCGGCCGCCCGGTAGTGGGCCGACAGCTCGGCGGGCGACACCGCCCCGGTGATGAGGACGGCGTCGTCGAGCTGGAGGGCGGCGACGTAGTCCCGCAGGGACTCGACGTAGGTGTCGGACGACGAGGCACCCACCAGGCGCAGGGTGGCAGCGGGGTCGTAGGTGCGCCGGTGGACGGCGAAGGCCTTGATGATGTCGTGGTGGCACTTGTTGGGCGCCACCCGGCCCACGAACAGCCAGGCCGCGCCACCACCGTCGCTCAGCTCTTCGAGGGTGCGCGGATCGGCCTCGACGTCGAAGGTCTCGAGGTCGAGCAGGATCGGGACCACCGTGGTCCGGCGGTACCGCAGGGCGCGGAGCTCGGACTCGTTGTGGGCGCTGTCGGCGATGCCCAGCTCGGCCCTCGCCGCCAGCGATGCCAGCTGCGACCGGCCCCAGCTGAGGCCGTAGGTGACCGACGGCTCCCACGCCGAGAAGAACCGCTCGGGGGTGATGTTGTGGTAGTCGACGGCGAGTCGCTCGGGCCGCTGGAGCACGAAGTCGGCCACGCTCGAGCCGATGGCGCTGTGGTAGAGCAGGACGTCGTCGGGCCGTGCCGGGACCCGCCCGCCGTAGTCGGTGAAGGAGTGGCCCACCGACGCCATCTCGGGCCGCACGTGTTCGGCAAAGGCTTCGGAGCGGAGGCCGAGCTCCCGGGCCAGGTGGCGCACCTCGAGGAGGTGACCGCCCACCGCCCCCCGCTCGAGGGCGGGCACGAACTGGTGCACGGCGCCGGTGTTCACCCCTGGCCGTCCAGCACCGGCGCCAGCGCGACGGCGAAGGCGGCGCGGGTCCGGTCGAGGGCGAAGTCGGCCAAGCGGGCACGCCCGGCGGCGGCCAGGGCATCGACCAGCGCCCGGTCCGACAGCACTCGGTGGACGGCGGCCGCGAACGTGGTGGGGGCCTTCGACGGAATGCAGATGCCGCCGTCGCCGAGCGTCTCGGGCACCGCGGTCGACGCGTACGCCACGATCGGCAGCTCGTGGTGCATGGCCTCGAGGAGCGGCACGCAGAACCCCTCGTGCTCAGAGGCGCACACGAAGACGTCGGCCGCCCGGTAGTGGGCCGCCAGCTCGCCGTCGGTGACGTCGCCGGCGAAGGTGACCGCGTCGTCGAGCTGCAGGGCGGCGCGGTAGGACTCCAGCGCCGTCCAGTAGGCGTGGGAGGACGAGCCGCCCACGAGGACGAGCCGGGCGTGGGGGTCGTAGGTCCGCCGGTACACCGCCAGCGCCTTCATCAGGTCGTGCTGGGCCTTGTTGGGGGCCACCCGCCCGACGAAGAGCCACGTCGCCCCCCTGGCGCCCGCCGACCGCAGCCGGTCGAGGGCGGCGGTGTCGACGGCCCGCTCGAAGGTGGCGGTGTCGAGCAGGATCGGTACCACCGTGGTGTTCCGGTAGCCGAAGGCGTCGAGCTCGCCGGCGTTGTAGGAGGAGTCGGCGATGGCGATGGTGGTGCGGGCGGCGAGGTCGGCGACCTGCCGGCGGCCGGCGACGAGCTCGGCCGCTACGTGGGGCTCCCACGGGGCGAACATCGCGGAAGGGGTGATGTTGTGGTAGTTGACGACGAGGCGCTCGTCCCTCGTCCGGACGAAGTCCGCCAGGGCGCTGCCGGTGGACGCCTGGTACAGCAGCACGTCGCCGGGCGCACCCTCGTACTCGCGGAACGGCCGGGAGATGCCGACCACCTCGCGGCTGGCCTCGCCGACGTAGACCTCGGAGCGGACCCCGAGCTCGTGGAGCAGAGCCCGCACCTGCAGGGTGTGGTTGCCCACCGCCGAGCGCGGCGTGAACGACGGGATCAGCTGGTGGACCGCAGGCGGCATCGCTCAGCGGGCGCGGCGGGCGGTGACGGCGACGCTGGCCGGCCCGAAGAGGGCGGCCTCGATGCGGGCCAGGTTGGTGTTGAGCACCTCGGCGCCGGGTCCGTCGACTCGGTCGAGGGTGCCGATGGCGGGCCCGTCGTGGACCTCGACGTCGGTGAAGCCCCGGTGCTCGAGCAGGTGTCGCCAGGTGGCGGGGTGCAAGGGGCGGCCGGGGGCGAGGTCGGCGTCGACGGGGTCGACGGCCTGCGCCCAGGCGGCGGGCGTGGTGCTGATGACCACCAGCAGCGCCCCGTCGGCCAGGGTCGCGGCGGCGCGCTCGACCAGCGCCAGCTGGCCGCCCAGCGGGAGGCGGTCGACGCCGCCGGCGAGCACGAGGCCGTCGAGGGCCTCCTCCCCCACGTTGGTCAGGTGGGCGACCGTCTCCTCGTCGCGGACCTCGAGGCCGGTGGTGGTGATCCGGTCGGCGTGGTGGCCCGGGTCGAGCCCGTAGGCATCGACCCCGGCGTCCACCAGGTCCCGGAGGAGCGAGCCACTGCCGACCTCGGCCACCAGGACCCGGCCGCCGACCCGGCCCATCTCGGTGGCCACCCGGGTGGCGAAGGGGGCGGGGTCGGCGGTGGGGCCGACGTGGCGGCCCTCGTCGAGGATCCGGGGGTTGGCCCCAGGTGACGCCGCCTCGAGCGCCTCCACCCGCCGGCCCAGGAGCTTGAGTGCGGCGACGGCGGAGGTGGCGAAGACCGACACCTGCTGGGCCAGGTACCGCAGGTACCAGGCCATCAGCTTGCGCAGGAGGCGCTTGACGAACGAGACCCCGGGGAGGTTGGAGGCGGTGGGGACGTCGACGTTGACGAACGAGGTGCGGTCGGCGGCCTCGAGCACGCCGTCGAGGTCGTCGCCGCTGGTGGTGGCGGGGGCGAAGCGGGCGAAGATCAGGTCGAGGTCGCGCTCGAGGCCGGGCGGGAAGTCGCCCGAGGCCCGCCGGGCGCGGACCTCGTCGTCGATCTCGCGGCGGACGCGGTCGAGGTCGAGCGCCGGCACGTCGCCGGCCGGGGTCTCGGTGCTCATGGGCGGGTCGCCTCCTCGATGGTGTGTCCGGCCGCGAGGGCCATCTTGTCGAGGCCCACGCGGAAGGGCACGTCGACCACGCCCCAGGTGTGCTTGCCCTCGACGTTGATGACGTCGACGTGGTGCTGTTGCTCACGCCAGTCGAACACCACACCACCCTCGAGGCCGTGGACCCCGACGGTGAGCGGGTAGGTGCCCTCCAGCAGCGGCGTCGACACGAAGGTGAACGAGATCTCGCCGGCGCCCTTCAGCGGCGGCAGGCGGATGCCCTCCGCCCAGGTGTTGTTCCCGTAGACGATGTGGCCGTCCTGGCCATGCAGCGACATGACGAAGATGGCGTCGGGCACGGCCGTGGCGGCCTCGTAGGCCACCCGGACGGTGAGGGGTTCGCCGTTGCGGACGTAGGGCCGACCGTCCTCGGGGTAGTCGATGCTGACCTCGGTGATGCGCACCCGCTGGTCGTGGGCCGGAGCGTCGTCCTTCGCGCCGTCGGCGCCTTCGGCGGCCTCGGTGGCGCCGAGGAGGAGGCGCTCGCGGAAGGTCCGCACCGCCTCGCTCGGCGTGCCCTCGATCACGAGGCGGCCGTGGTCGAGCACCACCGCCCGGTCGCAGAGCTGGCGGACGAGGTCAGCGCCGTGGGTCACGAAGACGATGGTGCGGCCCTGCTTCTGGAACGTCTTGATCCTGTCGAGGCACTTGCGCTGGAAGGCCTCGTCGCCGACAGCCAGGACCTCGTCGACGAGCAGGAGGTCGGGTTCGACGTTGGTGGCCACCGCGAACCCGAGGCGCACGTACATGCCCGACGAGTAGTGCTTCACCTGCTGGTCGATGAACTGCTCGAGCTCGGCGAAGCCGACGATGTCGTCGAAGCGGATGTCGATGTCGCGCCGTGACATCCCGAGGATGGAGGCGTTGAGGTAGACGTTCTCTCGGCCGGTGAGGTCGGGGTGGAAGCCGGCACCGAGCTCCAGCAGCGAGGCCAGCCGGCCGCGGGTGCGGATCTCGCCGGTGGTGGGCTGGAGGATGCCGCCGGTGCACTTCAACAGGGTGGACTTCCCCGACCCGTTGTGACCGAGGAGGCCGACGGTGTGGCCCTCCTCCACGTCGAACTCGATGTCGCGCAGCGCCCAGAACTCCTCGGCCGGCTTGCGCCGCCCGATGTTGATGACGCGCTCCTTCAGCGACGAGTGGCGCTCGGTGTTCAGCCGGAAGCGCTTGGAGACGCCCCGCACCTCGATCGCGTTCGCCATCGTCTACAACTCCTCGGCGAAGTTGCCCTCGAGGCGGGCGAAGAGCTTGAAGGCGAGGCCGAGGAGGACGGTGGCGACGAAGGCCACGATGACCAGGTTGCGGAAGTACCACAGCGGCGACTCGGGCGGCAGCTGCAGCACCACCCCTGCCTGGCCCTGCACGCCGATGCCGCCCGGGGGCGCCTCCACGATCCCGTAGAGGGCGCGCTGGATGGCGAGCACGATCGGGGTGATGGGGTTCACCAGGGTGAGCCAGGTGGGCACCTTGGCGGCCTGGAGGCCCCAGGGGTAGATGATCGGCGTCATCCAGAACCACGCCAGCAGCGCCAGCTCGAGGAGGTGCTGGGTGTCGCGTGCGTAGACGTTCACGCACGACAGGAAGACCCCGAAGGCCGAGGTCAACAGCAAGAGGGCGACCAGCGCCGGCACGAGGAGCCACAGGTAGGCGACGTCGACGTTGGGCAGCGTCGCCAGCCGCTCGGGCGTCACGTCGGCGACCACCTTGAAGATCTCCACGCCGGCGATCACCAGCAGCAGCACGAGCGCCTGGAGGGCGAAGTGGACGAGGTTGGCCCCCACCGCCGCCAGCGGGAGGATCTCGCGGGGGAAGTACACCTTGTTGACGAGCGACGAGTTGCCGACGATGGCGTTGACCGACGAGCCGGCGGCGATGGAGAAGAAGTTCCACGCCAGCAGCCCGGTGAGGATGAACACCGCGAACGACGGGATGCCCGCGCCGAGCACGATCTGGAAGGCGATGTAGAACACCACCAGGTACATCGCCGGGTTCAGCAGCGACCACAGGAACCCCAGGCTGGAGCCCTTGTACTTGACCTTGAGCTCCTTGCGCACGAGGTTGCCGAGCAGCTCGCGGTAGCGCCACAGCTGGGTCACGTGCTCGAGCACGGACCGCCGGGGGGCGATGACGTTGGTGGCCGTCTCAGGGCTGGCAGTGGTCACGGAGCGGGTCCTGGGCAGGCGCGCCCCCGGGTCCGGGAGCCGGCCCAAACTAACCGTTGCCGGCCCCGGAACCCGCACCACCGTGCGCTCCCGGCGGTAACGTGCGGAGCCTCATGCGGGTCGCCCTCGATGTCACACCGCTCCTCGGCGCCGGCTCCGGCGTGGCCCAGACGGTGTCGCAGCTCCTCGCCGCCCTGCCCGGCGCCGCTCCCGAGGTGGAGATCGTGCCCTACGTCCTCAGCGGCCGGGCCCGGGCCGGCTCGGCGACGCTGGCCGGTCTGCCGCCCGGCACGCGTGCCCTGCCCCTCCCTGCGGGCGCGGTCGTGCGGGCGTGGGGCCGCCTCGACCGCCCCCGCGGCGACCGCTGGCTCGGCGACGCCGACGTGGTGCACGGCGCCAACTTCGTGGTGCCTCCCATGAGCCGGCGTCCCACCACCCTCACCGTGCACGACTGCTGGTGCGCCCGCCACCCCGAGGCCTGCGCCCCCGCCGTCCGGGCGGCCACCGCTGCGGTGCAGCGGGCGGTCGACCGGGGGGCGTGGGTGCACGCGTCCACCGACCACGTCGCCCGGGAGGTCCGCGACGTCTACGGGGCCGAGCGGCTGGTGGTCGTCCCCTTCGGCGTGCCACCCGTCGCCGAGGTCCCCCCGTCCCCGCCGGGCCCACCGACGATCGTCTCCCTCGCCACCCTCGACCCCCGCAAGGGCCTCGACGGCCTCGTCCGCGCCTTCGGCGCCCTGGTGGCCTCGGGGGCCCCGGGCGTGCCCGACGACCTCCGGCTGGTGCTGGCCGGCGCCGACGATGCCGGTCGGCCCGCCGTCGACGAGGCCGTCGCCGGCCTCGACCCGGCCGTGGCCGCCCGGGTCGACCTCCCCGGCGCCGTCTCCGACGCGCGGCGGGCCGCCCTGCTCCGCGGCGCCGCCGTCCTCGCCTACCCGTCCCTCGACGAGGGGTTCGGGTTCCCGCTGCTCGAGGCCATGTCGGTGGGCACACCGGTGGTGGCGAGCAGCGCCGGCGCCATCCCCGAGGTGGCCGGTGACGCCGCCGAGCTCGTGGCGCCCGGTGACGACGCGGCACTGGCCGCCGCCCTCGCCCGGGTGCTCGGTGACGACGCCCACCGGTCGACCCTCGTGGCGGCGGGGCGCGCCCGGGCTGCGTCGTACTCGTGGGCGCACCACGCGGCAGGCATGGCGGCGCTGTGGCGTGAGGCGGTCGCGGCGTGAGGGCCGCGGTCCACGTCGGACAGCTCCTCCAGCCCGTGCCGGGCGGCATCGGCCGCTACGTCCGCAACCTGCTGGCCAGCCTTCCCGGTGCGGGGGTCGAGGCGGTGCCCTTCGCCGCCGGCGGGCCGCCCGAGGGCGTCGAGGGCTACGTCGACCTGGGCTGGCCGGTGGCCCCGCTGCGCTACGAGCTCTGGCACCGGCTGCGCCACCCCCGGATCCGGATCCCCGCCGACGTCGTCCACGCCACCAGCCTGGCCGTGCCCCCCAGCGGGCGGCGACCCCTGGTGGTGACCATCCACGACCTGGTCTTCCTCCGCCAGCCCGAGCACCTGACCCCCCGGGGCGTGTCGTTCCACCGGCGGGGGCTGGCCCTGGCCCGCCGTCATGCCGACGCCGTCGTGGTCCCCACCGCCTTCGGGCGCAACGACCTCGTCAGCGAGGGGTTCGAGGCCGAGCGCATCCACGTGGCGCACCACGGCGTGCACCTCCCCGCCGATCCCGACCCGGCGTCCACGGCCGCTGCGCTCGAGCGCCTGGGGGTCGCCACGCCGTTCATCCTCTTCGTCGCCACCATCGAGCCCCGCAAGGGGGTCGTCGACGTGGTGGCCGCCCACCGGGCGCTGCGGGCGGCACGACCGGACCTCGGCCTGGTGCTCGCCGGCCCCAAGGGGTGGGGCCTCGCGCCCGACCTACGGGGCCCCGGTCTCGTCATCGCCGGCATGGTCGGCGACGTCGAGCTCGACGCCCTCTACCGCTCGGCCGTCGCCCTGGCGCTACCCAGCCGCTACGAGGGCTTCGGCCTCCAGGTGGTCGAGGCCATGGCTCGCGGATGCCCGGTGGTGACCACCGACGCCGCCTGCCTGCCGGAGATCGCCGGAGGGGCCGCCGACCTCGTACCGGTCGGCGATGTCGACGCCCTCACCGATGCGCTGGCGCGACTGCTCGACGACGACGACCACCGGTCGCGCCGGGCCGCCGCGGGGCGGGCCCGCGCCGGCGACTTCTCCTGGGAGGCCAGCGCCGCCAGCCACGCCGGCGCCTACCGCTCGGCGGTGGCATCCAGGTGAGCGCCCGCCGCCTCCGGGCCGCCATCGACGTCACCGCCATCCCCGAACGGCCCGCCGGCGCGGGCATCTACGTGCTCCGGATGGTCGAGGCCCTGGCCGCCGGAGACGCCATCGATCTCGAGCTGATCACCACCACCCGCGACGTCAGCCGCTGGATCGGTCTCGCCCCCGCCGCGCAGATCCACGCTGTGGCTCCCACCCGCCGGCCGGTCCGCCTGGCGTGGGAGCAGGTGCTGGCGCCGAGGGTGGTGCGCCGCGTCGGCGCCGACGTCTGGCACGGCCCCCACTACACGATGCCCCTGCGTGCGTCCGGGCCGCGGGTGGTGACCGTGCACGACCTCACCTTCTTCGACCATCCCGAGTGGCACGAGCGCAGCAAGGTCGTCTACTTCCGCCGGATGATCCGGGCCGCCGCCCACCGCGCCGACGCCCTCATCTGCGTCAGCCAACGGACGGCGGACCGCCTCGGCGAGGTGCTCGCCCCCACCGCGCCCGTGCTGGTCGTCCCCCACGGCGTCGACCACACCAGGTTCCGCCACGACACCACCGCCGGGACGGTCGAGGCCGACGCCGTCCGCCTCGCCAGCCTCGGGGTGCAGGCCCCCTTCATCGCCTTCCTGGGCACCCTCGAGCCCCGCAAGGACGTCCCCGGCCTGGTGTCGGCCTTCGCCCGCATCGCCGAGGCGCGGCCCGACCTCAGCCTCGTCATCGCCGGCCAGCCCGGTTGGGGGGCGGCGGCGGTCGACGAGTCGGTCGCCGACCACGGACTGGAGAGCCGCGTGCTCCGCCTCGGCTACGTCGACGCCGACGTGCCGGCGGTGCTCTTCCGCGAAGCCGCGGCCGTCGCCTACCCCTCGTTCGAGGAGGGCTTCGGCCTGCCGGCGCTGGAGGCGCTGGCGTGCGGGGCGCCCCTGGTGACGACGGTTGGATCCCCCATGGCCGACGTGGTGGGCGACGCCGCCCTGCTCGTGCCGCCCGACGACCACGACGCCCTCGCCGATGCCCTGGCCACCCTCGTGGACGACACCGACGGCGTGGCCACCGCCCTGCGGGCCGCCGGCCCACCCGTCGCCGCCCCGTACACGTGGGAGGCCTGCGCCGAGGGTCACGTCGCCGCCTACCGCCTGGCGGCAGGCTGACCCCAGAGCCCACCCCCCCACCTCCGTTCTGGCACCAGATCCGCGCCGTCGGGCAGCGCGTTCCTGGTGCCAGAACCGTGGCCGGTAGCGTCGCCGGGGTGCCGACACCCGCTGGCGACCGCATCACCGTGCTGGCGGGTGGGGTGGGCGCGGCCCGCTACCTGAGCGGCCTCCTCCAGGTGGTCGACCCCACCTCGGTGACCGCGGTGGTGAACACCGGCGACGACATCGTCCTCCACGGCCTGCACATCAGCCCCGACCTCGACACCGTCACCTACACCCTGGCCGGGGCCATCAACCCCGAGACCGGGTGGGGCCTGGCCGGCGAGACGTGGCAGGCCATGGACGCCCTCGGCCGCTTCGGCGCCCACGCACCGGCAGGCTCCCGGGCCGGCACCACGTGGTTCGGCCTCGGCGACCGCGACCTGGCCACCCACCTGTACCGCACGGCGCGCCTGCACGAGGGGGCCTCGCTGAGCACCGTGGCCGCCGAGGTGGGCAGGGCGTTCGGCCTGGGGCTGTGCCTGCTGCCGATGACCGACGACCGGGTGGAGACCCGCCTGACCATGGCGGCGACGGGCGAGGAGGTCGGCTTCCAGGAGTACTTCGTGCAGCGCCGCCACGACGTGGCGGTCACCTCGGTCCGCTTCGCCGGCGTGGGCGAGGCATGCCCGGCGCCCGGCGTGCTCGACGCCATCGACGGGGCCGGCCGCATCGTGGTGGCTCCCTCCAACCCGGTGGTCTCGATCGGCCCGGTCCTGGCCGTGGCCGGTGTGCGCGAGCGCCTCGACGCCCGCCGCGACGACGTCGTGGCCGTCTCCCCCATCGTCGCCGGCGCTGCCCTCAAGGGCCCCGCCGACCGCCTGCTCACCGAGCTCGGCCACGAGGCGTCGGTGGTGGGCGTGGCCCGTCTCTACGCCCCCTTCGCCGCCACCCTCGTCATCGACGAGGCCGATGCCGACCTGGCCGCCGCCGTCGAGGCCGAGGGCGTGCGGTGCGTGGTGGCGCCCACGATCATGCGAGGACCGGCCGAGGCCGCCGCCCTCGCCGAGGTGACGCTGAGATGAGCACCCCCTCCCGCTTCTGGCACCAGGATCGCGCCGGATCCCGGCGCGATCCTGGTGCCAGAACGCCCGTGGGAGAGGGTCGATGAGCGGCGAGCTGCGCGTGATCCCGGTCCGGGGGCTGCCCGAGGTGGTGCCCGGCGACGTGCTCGCCGAGGTGCTCGCCGCCTCCGGGGCCGAGATCCTCACCGGCGACGTCGTGGTCGTCACCCAGAAGGTGGTCTCGAAAGCCGAGGGCCGCCTCGTGGCCGTCGATCCCGACGACCCGCTGTCGCACAAGGGGCTGGTGGTCGACGAGGCGGTGCGGGTGCTGCGGCGTCGTGGCGACCTGCTCATCACCGAGACCGAGCACGGCTTCGTGTGCGCCAACTCCGGCATCGACCTGTCGAACGTCGAGCGGGGCCAGGCCGCCCTGCTCCCCGTCGACAGCGACCGCTCGGCCCGCCGCATCCGCGACGGGTTGCGGGCCCGCCTGGCCGTCGAGGTCGGGGTGATCGTGTCCGACACCTTCGGCCGGGCCTGGCGCCGTGGGGTCACCGACGTGGCCATCGGGTGCGCGGGCGTCGCCGGCATCGTCGACCTGCGGGGCACGGTCGACGCCTACGGGCGCGAGCTGATGGTCACCGAGGTCGCGATCGTCGACGAGATCGCCGCGGCGGCCGAGCTGGTCATGGGCAAGGCCACGGGCGTCCCCGTCGCCATCGTGCGGGGCATCGACCCGGCGTGGCTGCGGGAGGGGTCGGTCCACGACGAGGTGGTGCGCCCACCCGCCGAGGACCTGTTCCGCTAGCGGCTCACGGGTTCCGTCACGAGCTCCGGCGGCACCAGTCGAGGACGGCGGCGGTTCCCTCGTCGAGGGTGGTCCAGGGCGTCCAGCCGAGGTGGATGGCGGCGCGGCCGGGGTCGAGGGCGTTGCGGGCCAGCTCACCGGGGCGGGCCGGCGCCTCGGTGGCGGTGGCGACCACATCGGCCTGGCGCACCATCGTCTCGTAGAGGTGGCGGACGGAGGTCTCGACGCCGGTGCCGATGTTGCACAGCAGGCCGCTGCCCCGGTCGGCGGCCCGGACGAAGGCGTCGACCACGTCGTCGACGTAGACGAAGTCACGCGTCTGGGTGCCGTCGCCGAAGATGGTGCACGCCTCACCCGCCAGGAGCCGGCCGGCGAAGATGGCCACCACGCCCGCCTCGCCATGGGGGTCCTGGCGGGGCCCGTAGACGTTGGCCAGCGCCAGGGCGGTGTACTCCAGGCCGTGGAGCGAGCGGTAGGCGCGCAGGTAGTCGCCCACCACCTTCTTCGCCACCCCGTAGGGCGAGAGGGGGTGCTGGGGGTGCGACTCCCGGACGGGGAGATCCGACGGGTCGGGGTCGCCGTAGATGGTGCCGCCGCTGGAGGCGAAGACGACCTTGCGGGTGCCGGCGGCCCGGGCGCCTTCGAGCACGTTCAGGCTGCCGATGATGTTGATCGCCGCGTCGTGGGCAGGCCGTGTGACGGAGACCCGGACGTCGGCCTGGGCGGCGAGGTGGAAGATCACCTCGGGCTCGCGGCGGGCGACGAGGTCGATGGTCTCCGGGCTGCGGATGTCGACCTGGTGGACCCGGAGGTCGTGGCTCCGGTCGGCGCGGGCGGCGGTGAGGTTGGTGAGCGAGCCGGTGGAGAAGTCGTCGACGACGTCGACGCTGTGCCCCTCGGCCAGCAGGCGGTCGACCAGGGTCGAACCGATGAAGCCGGCCCCACCGGTGACGAGGGCCTTCACGCCTCGTCCGCGTCGGGCCGGCGGGCCCCGTCGAGGTGCTCGCCCGCCTCGACGAAGGCGGCGTCCCCGAGGACGCTGACGCCCTCCACCGTGGCCTCCTCGCCGACCACGGCGCCGAGGCCCACCACGGAGTCGGTCACCACGGCGTTGCGGCCGATCACCGCGGCGGGCAGCAGCACCGATCCTGTCACCCGGGCCCCGGGCTCGACCCGGGCCCCGTCGCCGAGCACCGAGCGCGCCACCGAGGCACCCTCGGCGATCCGCACGCCGTCGCCCAGGGCGGCGGGGAGGATGACCTCGCCTGCCACCAGGTCGGCGTCGGAGGCCTCGAGCTGCTCGACCCGCCTGCCGTCGAGGAGGTCGAGCGAGGCCGCGAGGTAGCGCTCCGGCGTGCCCACGTCGAGCCAGTAGGCCTCGTCGGGCCGGGCGAAGAGGGTGCCGTCGGCCACCATGGCCGGGAACGTCTCCCGCTCGATGTTCACCCGCACACCGGGCGCGATCCGGCCGAGCACCGACGCCTCGAGCACGTAGAAGCCGGCGTTGATGAGGTCGGTCGGGGCCTCGCCCGGCGGCGGCTTCTCGACGAAGGCCTCCACCCGCCCGTCGTCGTCGGTGGGGACGACCCCGAACTGCGACGGGTCGTCGACCTTGGTCAGGGCGATGGTGCCCTCGGCGCCGGCGGCGTCGTGGAAGTCGATCAGCGCCCCCAGGTCGAGGTCGGTCAGCACGTCACCGTTGACGACCAGGAAGCGCTCGTCGATCCCCGCCTCGGTGGCGGCGAAGCGGATGGCGCCGGCGGTGTCGAGCGGCTCGGGCTCCACCGCGTACCGCAGCCGCACGCCGGCGCAGGTGGCGTCGGGGTAGGCGCCCATGAAGGCGTCGGGCCGGTAGCCGAGCGACAGCACCACCTCGTCGATGCCGTGCGACGCCAGGTGGGCGAGGACCCGCTCGATCATGGGCCGGCCGGCCACCGGCAGCATCTGCTTGGGCGTGCTCAGGGTGAGGGGTCGGAGCCGGGTGCCGAAGCCCCCGACGAGCACGACCGCCCTCACTGTCCGGCGTCGGCGGGGTCGCCCTCGTCATCGGTCAGCGGCGCTTCGCCGTCCTCCGGCGAGGTGCCCGCCTCGGGATCCTCGGGGGCGTTGGGGTCGTCGGGGGCGTTGGGGTCGTCGATGGGCACTGGCTCGCGGCCCTCCTCGGCGGCGAGGGGGTCGGCCAGGCGGGCCACCGTGGGCGGCATCTCGAGCCCGGCACCCTCGGGGAGGAAGGCGATCGTGACGACCTCGTCGTCCTGCGGGGCGTAGCCACCGGGGTCGGCCGGGACCCGGCGGCCCTCGGTGGCGGCCGGGTTGTCCCAGACCATCACCTGCACCACGCCGGGCTCGCCGTTGCAGTCGTCGCCGTCCTCGAGCTCGATGCCGCCGGGCAGCGAGAGCGAGCCGTCGCCGATCTCCATGCCGACGATCTCACCGAAGGTGTTCAGGTTGGCGTTGTGGCCGGAGGAGCGGGTGGAGAAGGGGTGCAGGTGGATCAGGCCGTCGCCGTGGGTGTGGAGGCCGGAGGCGTCCTGGCCTTGGTCTTGCAGCGGGGGCATCCAGTCGCCGCACACGTTGACGCCGTAGGCGGCGTGCCAGTGGTCGCCGAGGCGTGGAGCGACCGGCTCGGGGTTGTCGGGTCGCGACACCACGACCAGCAGCACGCCGAGCAGCACCACGGCGCCGATGGCGACGGGCCACACGATGTTCTTCGACTCGCCGGGTCGCCCGGCGGTGCGGGCCGCCTTGGCGACCTTCTTGCTCGATGATGCTCGTCCCATGGCGGGCGCCACCGTAGCGCTTCGCGGGGCCCGTCCCCGATTCACCGGGGACCCTCACGGGGCCCGTCGCCGACGGGGGAAGGGCCTCGGCGAAGCCGAGACCGCTTCACCGCGCGCGAGCGGGTGGCGTCGAGGGGAGGGACCCGTCCGGAGCCTGCGGAGGACGGGAGGGCCCCGCTCGACGACGGGCCCCGAGGCCTCTTCTAAGGGGCGGCGTGGGGGCGGCCTCGGAAGGCGCGCTGGGCCCAGGCCATGGCGGTGCGCACCACCAGCGCCGCGGCGATGAGCGGCAGCAGCAGGCGCTGGGCACCGGTGGTGGTGCGGGCGGCGTAGCGGAGCAGCGAGCGGTGGTGGGCGGCGATCATGCGGTACGGCGTCTGGTCGGTGGACCGGCCGATGCCGTGGGTCACGGTGGCGGCGGGCTCGTAGCCGCGCCGCCAGCCCGCCTTCTCGAGCCGCCAGCAGAGGTCGACGTCCTCCATGTACATGAAGTACGACTCGTCGAAGCCGCCGACGGCGTCCCACGCCTCTCGGCGGACCATGAAGTGGGTGCCGGCCACCCAGTCGACGTCGCTGGCGGTGGCGTGATCCCAGTCGAGCATCCGGTACCGCCGGCTGAAGGGGTTCGACGGCCACACGAAGTGCAAGAAGGCGTGGCCGGCGGCGTCGACCATGTCGGGGAAGGTGCGGGCCGACGGGTAGAGCGCGCCCTCGGGCGTCTGGATGCGGGGAGCGACCACAGCCAGGCCGGGGTCGGCTTCGAGCGCCTGCAGCAGTGCCTTGGTCGAACCGGAGTGGACAACGACGTCGGGGTTCACGACCAGCACGAAGGGCGCGGTGGTGCGGACCACGCCCTGGTTGACGCCCGAGCCGAACCCGATGTTGCGCTCGAGGGCCACCACCTCGACCTCCGGGTAGGCCCGGCGCACGGCCTCCACGGAGCCGTCAGCCGAGGCGTTGTCGACGACCACGATGTGGTCGACGCCGTCGTCCTGAAGGCTCTCGATGCACTCGAGCAGGAGGTCGGCGACGTTGTAGCTGACGATGACGGCGGCGACCTCGGAGCTCATGGCGGCTCCATCTTGACCGCTCCCCGCGCGACCGGCGATGTCGGCTAGTGCCCCACGACCTGGGACAGCCACTCGCCGGTGCGGGCCAGGCCGTCGCGCAGCGAGATGCGGGGCTCCCACCCGAGCAGCTCGCGGGCCAGGGTGATGTCGGGGCGGCGCTGGGCGGGGTCGTCGACAGGCAACGCCTCGTAGGTGATCTCGGACCTCGACCCGGTGACCTCGAGCACGATCTCGGCCAGCTCCCGGACGGTGAACTCGTCGGGGTTGCCGATGTTGACCGGTCCGACGTAGCCGGAGTCGAGGAGGTCGAGGAAGCCCCGGATCTCGTCGTCGACGTAGCAGAAGCTGCGGGTCTGGCTGCCGTCGCCGTGGATGGTGAGCGGCTTGCCGGCTTGCGCCTGCACCAGGAACGTCGACACCACCCGCCCGTCCCCCGGCCTCATCTGCGGTCCGAACACGTTGAAGATCCTCGCGATCCGGACGTCGACGCCGTGGTGGCGGTGGTACGCCATGGTCATGGCCTCGGCGTAGCGCTTGGCCTCGTCGTAGACGCCGCGCGGACCGATGGGGTTCACGTGGCCCCAGTAGGTCTCGGGCTGCGGGTGCACCTGGGGGTCGCCGTACACCTCGCTGGTGGAGGCCAGGAAGAAGGTGGCGCCCTTGTCCTTGGCCATCCCGAGGAGGTTGTGGGTGCCGAGCGCGCCGACCTTGAGGATCTGGATGGGGATCTCGGTGAAGTCCTTGGGCGAGGCCGGGCTGGCCAGGTGCATCACCGCGTCGACCCGGCCGGTCACGTGCACGTGGTTCGACACGTCCTGGCGCTGGAAGACGAACCCCTCGCGCCCGAACAGGTCGGCGATGTTGTCGGCGTTGCCGGTGATCAGGTTGTCGAGGGCGACGACCTGGTCGCCGCGGTCGAGCAGGGCCTTGCAGAGGTGCGACCCGAGGAACCCCGCCCCCCCGGTGACGACGATGCGGGCCACCTAGGCCCGCCCCAAGCCGTCGTAGGCGAACCCGAGGCGTCGCACCGCCGCCGGCTCCAGAAGGTTGCGGGTGTCGACGATGCGCGCCCCTCGCATGAGCCCGGCCACCTTGGCGAAGTCGAGCCAGCGCAGCTCGTCCCACTCGGTGAGCACCACCAGCACCTCGGCGCCCTCGGCGGCGGCGTACGCGTCGGGCCGAACGTCGATGCCCTCGAGGCCGGTGCGGGTCCGGGGGATGGCGGGGTCGTAGGCCTGCACGGTGGCGCCGCGCTCCTGGAGCCGGCGGATGACGGCGATGGCCGGCGAGTCGCGGATGTCGTCGGTGCGGGCCTTGAAGGTGAGCCCCCACGCCGCCACCACGCAGCCCTCCAGCGAGCCCCCCGCCATGCGCTCGACCTTGTCGGCCATGCGCTCGTACTGCTCGTCGTTGACGGTGATGACGCCCTTCAGCAGCCCGAAGTCGTACCCCGCCTCCTCAGCGATGTGCACCATCGCCCGAGTGTCCTTCGGGAAGCAGTTGTGGCCCACCAACCCGAAGCTGGTCACGACCGTGTGGGCCCCGGGGACCTCTAGGGAGTAGACGGTCCCGCGGTGGTGACGACGCTCGGTGCTCGTCACCCGGACCCACGCGGCGTTCTTGGACTCGGCGAAGCGTCGGTACCCCGTGGGCGCGATCCGCTTGGCCTGGCCGGCGGTGGCTCGGCGCACCTCCAGCTGCTCGTCGTCGGGGAGGAGCCAGGCGCACTTGTCGATCTGATCGGCACCGCTGATGGTGAGCCAGTACGTGTCGACCGTCGACTTCGCGGTGCGCCCCACCTTCAGCCTGGCCACGATGCCGAGGTCTCCCAGCAGACGGAGCATGCCGTCGGCCAGATCTCGCGAGACGGTGCCGTACTCGAGCACCACGCTGGGACCACCCCTCACCAGCGACCACGATCCGTCACCGTCCCAGAGTCCGCGGAGCAGCTCCCGCTTGTGCGACTCCGGCGCCGTCCAGATCGCATCAGGGATGCGCTTGGAGTAGCAGTCGGCCCCTACCTCAAGGACGTGCTCGAACCAACCCGCCAGGATCCGCGAAGAGACTGACACCTGACAGGCGGTCGTCATGGGCCTCACCGTCGCCTTCACCCCGACGCTCGTCCAGTAGCCAGCCACCTCCTCGACGAGCTCCGGCTCGTCGGTCAGGTGGAACGACCACGCAATGCGCCGGCGGGTGCCGTCGCTGCCGATGTGCCCTTCGGCCAGGTAGAGACCGACCATGCGCCAGAAGGCGTGATCCATGTCGAGACCCGCGGGGACGAACGTTCCGTTGTTGACCGTCCCGAAGGTTCCCTCGCCCTCTGGGAGGTCGAGCTCTCGGACCTCGTGGAGGCGGAGGCAGCCGGTCCGGCGCGACTCGTACCGACGGTGGGCGGGCAGACGGTGGTCTCGCTTGCGAGCGAGTTGGCGCTGGCTCTCCGAGAGGTGGACGATCACCGCCTCTGGCGCGATGCCCGCACTCCCCAGCCCGTCGAGGACCGTTGACGACTCGTCACGGTCGTCGACGAAGACCGGCATGCCCTGCGCGATGGGGAGCCAGTCGCGGGTGGTCAGCTCGTCCGCACGCTTGACCGATCCTGGGAGCCCGGCGACCCCGTCACCGACGACGAAGGGGTGGCATGGCGTGGTCGTCACACGTCGGCCCATCTTGGTGCGGACCTCGGTCACGTCGCCGTCCCACGGACGGGCGGTGAACGTCGACACGGGGAGCAGCTCGGCGGTCACCTCACCTGGGACCCATGAGAGCACGGACCACCCATCCGACCCGACCCGTTCGACCTCGGCGAAGAGCTGCTCGAAGGTCAACAGCCGCAGCCGGCCGCCCCGGGCCGCCAGCACCGTCTCGTCGGGGACGAAGCAACTACCGCCCCAGCCGGGGCCGGGCTTGAGGAACTCGAAGCCGATGCGCTTGTCGTAGCCCATGCCGAGGACGACCTCGCGCACGTCGGCGCCCACCGCCTCGCAGACGTTGGCGAGGGCGTTGACGTAGCTGACCTTGGTGGCGAGGAAGGCGTTGGAGGCGTACTTGATCGTCTCGGCCGAGGCGGGGTCGGTGACCACCAGCGGCGCCTTGAGGCTGGCGAAGAGGTCGGCGACCCGCATGGCAGCGGCCTGGTCGTCGGAGCCGATCACGATGCGGTCGGGGTGGAGGCAGTCGTGGACCGCCGAGCCCTCGCGGAGGAACTCGGGGTTGGAGACCACGAAGATGTCGTCGCGGCCGACGGCCGCTTCGACCACCCGGGTGGAGCCGACGGGCACGGTCGACTTGTTGATCACGACGCACTCGGCCTCGAGCGCCGGCCCGATCTCGCTCGCCGCCTCGCGGATGTAGGTGAGGTCGGCCGAGCCGTCGTCGTCCTGGGGGGTCTGCACGCAGAGGAACACGAACTCGGCGTCGACCACGGCGTTGGCGGCGCCGACGACGAACGACAGCCGGTCGGTGTCGAGGCCCTCTGCCACCAGCTCGTCGAGGCCGGCCTCGAGGATGGGCACCTCGCCCCGGTTCAGCTGCTCGACCTTGGCGGCGTCGAGGTCGGCGCAGACCACCGTGTGCCCCAGATGGGCCAGGTAGGCGCCGGTGGTGAGCCCGACGTAGCCGGTGCCGACGATCGCGATCCTGCTACTCACCCACGAGCTCCTTCACCAGTCGGTCCAGCGAGTCTTTCCAGTCTGGCAGGAGGGGCAGTCCCTGGAGCCGGAGGGCGGCGTTGTCGAGCACCGACATGGCGGGCCGGGGTGCCTGACGGGGCGGATCGAGCTCGGCGGTGGTGATGGCCCGCACCGCCCCGGGATCGCCGCCGGCTGCGGCGACCACGGCGCGGGCGAAGCCGTGCCAGGTGGTGTCGCCCTGGTTGGTGACGTGGAACGTGCCGGGCTGGCGGGCCACGGCCAGACGGCAGACGGCGGCCGCCAGGTCGCCGGTGGTGGTGGGGCTGCCCCGCTGGTCGTCGACGAAGGCCAGCGGGCGGCCCTCGGCGTGGAGGCGCAGCACCGTCTTGGCCATGTTGTGGCCATGGGGACCCACCACCCACCCCGTGCGCACCAGCGTGGCGGCCGGATCGAGCTCGAGCTCGCCGCCGAGCTTCGAGCGCCCGTACACCGACTGCGGGTTGGGCTGGTCCCACTCCACGTAGGGCCGGTCCGAGGTGCCGTCGAAGACGTAGTCGGTGGAGATCGCGACCACGTGGGCACCGACCAGCCGGGCACCCTCGGCCACGTGGCGGGTGCCGAGGGCGTTCACGGCATAGGCGCGGTCGGGGTCGGACTCGCAGGCGTCGACCGCCGTCCACGCCGCGGCGTGCACCACGAGCTCGGGCCGCACCCCGGTGAGCGCCTGGAGCACGGCGTGGCGGTCGGACACGTCGAGGGTGGCCCGGTCGGCAGCCACGACGTGGTGGCCGCCGGCCTCGAAGGTGGCGACCAGGTCGGTCCCGAGCTGGCCCCCGGCCCCGGTGACGAGCACCGTGGGTCGTCTCACGATGGAGCGCCCGCAGCACCGCCAGGCCAGGCCGCCTCGACCACCGGCGCCCGACCGAGCAGCGGCTCCCACCACGACCGGTTGTCGGCGTACCACGCCACGGTCGAAGCGAGACCACCCGGCCAGTCGACGGTCGGCTCCCATCCCAGCTCGCGGCGGATCTTCGAGGAGTCGAGCAGGTAGCGACGATCGTGGCCGGGACGGTCGGGCACGATGGTCTTGAGCGACGCCGGCTTGCCGAGGGCGCCGAGCACGGCGTCGGCGATGTCGTCGATCGACGCCTCGGTGCCCGTGCCGACGTGATACGTCTCGCCGACGCGGCCCTCACGGACGACCATCTCGATGGCGGCACAGTGGTCGTCGACGTGGATCCACTCACGCCGGTTCTCGGTTGAGGCGTAGAGCGGGAGCGGCTTGTCGTCGAGGGCGAGGGTGGTGAAGTAGGGGATCACCTTCTCCGGGAACTGGTAGGGCCCGTAGTTGTTGGCGCAGTTGGTGATGGTGACGGGCAGCCCAAAGGTCTCGGCGTAGGCACGGACCGCGTGGTCGGCTCCTGCCTTGGAGGCGTTGTACGGCGTGCGGGGCCGGTACGGAGACGACTCGGTGAACGCCTCGTCGCTGTCGAGCGGGAGGTCGCCGTATACCTCGCACGTGGAGATGTGGTGGAACCGGTGCACCCCGACCTGCCGTGCCGCCTCCAGCAGCGACTGCGTGCCCAGCACGTTGGTCCTGAAGAACAAGCCCGGGTCGAGCACCGCCAAGCTGTTGTGCGACTCAGCGGCGACGTTGATGATGACGTCGACGTGGTGCTCCCGCAGCAGCGACTGGACCAGCGGCTCGTCGGCGATGTCGCCGTGAACGAAGGTGACCAGCTGGTCGATGCCTTCGAGGTTGGCCAGGTTGCCGGCGTAGGTGAGCGCGTCCAGCACCACCACCGCGTCGCCGGGCGAGTCCCTCACCCAACGGCGCACGAGGTTGGCGCCGATGAACCCGGCGCCGCCGGTGATCAGGACGTTCATGGCCAGCGAGGTTACGTGGCGGCGAGGCGGCGGAGGGTGTCGCCGTAGGACGACTTCCCGTACTGCGCCGCCAGCTCCACCAGCTGCTCCCGCTCGATCCAGCCCTGGCGGAACGCGATCTCCTCCAGGCAGGCGATCTGGTCGCCCTGGCGGTGCTCGAGCACCTGCACGAACGTGGAGGCCTCCAACAGCGAGTCGTGGGTGCCGGTGTCGAGCCAGGCCATGCCCCGCCCCAGCTCGACGAGCTTGGCCCGCCCCTCGGCCACGTAGCGGTTGTTGATGTCGGTGATCTCGAGCTCGCCGCGGGCCGACGGCTTCACCTCGGCGGCGTAGCGGACCACGTCGTTGTCGTAGAGGTAGAGGCCGGTGACCGCGGTGGACGACTTCGGATGGGCCGGCTTCTCCTCGATGTCGACGATGCGACCGGCGCCGTCGGTGGTGGCCACGCCGTAGCGCTCGGGGTCCTTGACCGAGTAGCCGAAGAGGGTGCACCCGTCGAGGGCGGCGACCTCGGCTTGGAGGATCTGTGAGAGCCCGTGGCCGTGGAAGATGTTGTCGCCGAGCACCATCGCGGCACTGTCGTCGCCGATGTGGTCGGCCCCGATCACGAACGCCTCGGCCAGGCCGCGCGGCTCGGCCTGCTCGGCGTAGGTCATCCGCATGCCGATGTCGGTGCCGTCGCCCAGCAGCCGGCGGAACAGCGGCAGGTCGTCGGGCGTGGAGATGAGCAGCACGTCGCGCACGCCCGCCAGCATCAGCACCGACAGGGGGTAGAAGACCATCGGCTTGTCGTAGACCGGCAACAGCTGCTTGGAGACGGCCCGCGTCACCGGGTGCAGGCGCGTGCCGGAACCCCCGGCGAGGACGATGCCCTTCACGTCAGCAGTCCTCCGCAGGGTCTGGTTCGGCCTCGGCCTCGGGCGCCTCGTCGGCCGGGGGCGGGGGCTCCTCGGCCGCCGGGGGCGGCACCGCCTCCACCGGGCGGGGCTCGGCGAGGATGCCCTCGTAGTCCATGCCGGTGGTGAGCACGATGTCGACGGTGAGGGCGGGGTCGAGGACGAAGTGGGCTCCGGGGCTGACGAGGTAGGCGGCGAGGAGGGCGGCCTTGGCCTCCTGCCCGGCGGCGTAGCGGATGGTCGTGAGGTCGGTGCCGAAGGAACCGTCGCCCACGCCGACCACGTTGAACCCGGCCACGCCCAGGCCGTCGCGGGCGCCGCCGGCCTCGCGCGAGCGCCCCGTCCCGTTGAGCACGCGCAGCCGCACCGACGCCGGCGTGACGTCCTCGGGGCCGGCCTCGATCCCTCGGAAGATGTCGAAGGTCTCCTCGTTGTCCGGCCCGTCGACGAGGCGCAGGACGGCGGCCCCCGCCGACGTCCGGAAGTCGCTGACCACCAGCGAGCGCTGGTCGAGGGTGTCGGGCGTCAGCGACCGGAAGCGCTTCCCGATGTTGACCACGTCGCGCCCGTCGAGCTTGCTGTCGACGACGATGTTGTCGTCGGCCACGTCGAGGAGCTGGTTCAGCTTGGTGGGGTTGGTGAGGCCCTCGGACAGCGCCGCCCGGACGGCCCGGCGGATGAAGTCCTGCTGGCGCTGGATGCGCCCGTGGTCGCCGCTGGGGTCGCGCTGCCACCGGCCGTCGACGAACTGCTCGAAGTTGCGACTGCGCACGTAGGCCAGGGCCTGGCCGCCACCGAGCGTCACGCAACCGCTCTCGGGCACGTCGAGGCCGGCGACGTTGCGACCCGTCCCCGGTTCGCGGTCGCGCACCGCGCCGGCCAGGTACAGCTCCACGCCGCCGACGGCGTCGACCAGGTCGCGGAACCCGGCGAAGTTGACCTGCACGTAGTGGTGGATGGGGATGCCGAAGTTCTTGGTGATGGTCATGACGAGCTGATCGGGGCCGTTCGCAAAGGCGGTGTTGATGCGATCCCGACCCCCCTCGAGCCCCTCGGCGCTGTAGATCGGGATGAAGAGGTCGCGGGGGAACGAGACCATCGCCGCCCGCTCGGCGCGGGGGTCGATCCGCACCAGGATCATCGTGTCGGCCCTCGCACCACCAACCGTGCCGAACGACTCGGCATCCTGGCCCGCCCGGGTGTCGCTGCCCACCAGCAGGTAGTTCTGGGCGCCACCGGGGTCGGAGTCGCCGCTGAGCACGCCGTCACCGAAGGTCAGCCGGGGGAGGGTGCCGAAGCGGTAGTAGAAGTACCCGACGCCGCCCGCGGCGCTGAGGCAGCCCACGATCAGCAGGCAGTTGAACGTGATGAGCAGCCGCTGCGGCCAGGTGCGCCGAAGGCGGACGCTCGCGGGGGTGGCGGCGACCATCGCCGGTGAGGATACGACGCCGAGCGCCGAACGCCGAGGCGGCCCCGCTACTCGACCGGCAGGCCGAGGCCGCGGCTGATGACGAGCCGCTGGATCTCGCTGGTGCCCTCGCCGATCTCGAGGACCTTGGCGTCCCGGTAGAAGCGGGCCACCGGCGTGTCGTCGATGAAGCCCGATCCGCCGAAGATCTGGGTGGCCGTCCGGGTCGCGCTCACCGCCGCCTCGGTCGAGTACAGCTTGGCCATGGCCGCTGCCTGCTTGAAGGGCTTGCCGGCGTCCTTCAGTGCCGCCGCCGTGTAGGTGAGGCTGCGGGCGTTGGCCGCCATCACCGCCAGGTCGGCGCACGCGAAGGCCACCGCCTGGTTGGCGCCGATGGGCCGCCCGAAGGCGTGGCGCTCCTTGGCATAGGCCACCGACGCCTCCAGGCACGCCTCGATGCAGCCGACGGCCAGCGCCGAGATGGCGACCCGGCCCTCGTCGAGGAGGCTCAGGAAGGCGGCGAAGCCTCGCCCGCGCTCACCGAGGAGGTGGTCGGCCGGGACCCGGCAGTCGCTGAAGCCCAGGCCGTGGGTGTCGGAGGCGTGCCAGCCGAGCTTGCGGTACGAGGGCTGCACCTCGAGGCCGGGCGTCCCGGCGGGGACGACGATGGCGCTGATCTCGCCGGGGCCGGTGCGAGCGGTGACGGTGATGATCGAGGTGATCGGCGTCCCCGAGTTGGTGATGAACGCCTTCTCCCCGTCGATCACCCACTCGCCGGTCGCCTCGTCGAGCGTGGCCCGGGTGCGGGTGGCGCCGGCGTCGCTACCGGCGTCGGGCTCGGTGAGGCCGAAGGCGGCGATGGCCCGGCCCTCGCAGATGTCGGGCAGCCACCGCTGCTTCTGCTCCTCGGTCCCGAAGCGGTGGATGGGCCCGGCGCCGAGCCCGCAGGTGACCGAGAGGGTGATCGCCATGGAGTGGTCGACCCGCGCCAGCTCCTCGATCGCCAGGCAGACGGTGGTGAAGTCGGCGTCCGAACCCCCGTACTCCTCGGGGAAGGGGAGGCCGAAGAGGCCGAGGGCGCCCATGGCGAGGACGGTGTCGACCGGGAAGTGGTGGTCGCGGTCCCACTCGGCCGCGTGGGGCGCGATCTCCGCCTGGGCGAAGTCGCGCACCACCGCTCGGAAGGCCTCCTGCTCGGGTGTCAGCTCCTGCATCACACCGTGCAGCGTACGGCCCCGCCCCACCCACCCCCGTTCTGGCACCAGAACCGCGCTGGTCCTCGGCGCGATCCTGGTGCCAGAACGCTCTCGGGGAGGCTGCGCAGGGTGCGTACGCTGGGCCCATGGCCGCTGCAGACCTCGACGTGGCGCCGGTCGCCGCCGTCGGGGGCTGGGTGGCAACCGAGCTGCTCGACGTGACCGACGACGTCGCCGCGCTCGACGGCGTCGGCTTCTGGGTCGTGGTCCTGCCCTTCGAGGGCGAGCCGGTGTGCGCCCGCTTCGGCTCCCGGCGGCCCATGGTCGGCCGGCCGGCCCGCACGTGGGTGGGCCCCGACGCAGGCGCGTGGCGGTCCAGCCTCGACCGGGCGGGCTTCACCGCAGGGGTCGCCGCCGTGCGCGAGGCCATCGCCGACGGCGACGTCTACCAGGTCAACCTCACCCGCCGGCTGTCGGCCCCCCTGCCCCCGAGAGCCGATGTGCTGGCTCTCGGCACCGCCCTTGCCGGCGGCAACCCCGCCCCCCATGCCGCCGTGGTCCGCCTCCCGGCCCAGGGCGTCCACGTCGCCTCGGCCTCGCCCGAGCGCTTCCTCCGGCGCGACGGCCGCCGGGTGACCTCGCAGCCCATCAAGGGCACCGCGTCCACGGCCGAGGGGTTCCTGGCCAAGGACCGGGCCGAGAACGTGATGATCGTCGACCTCGTCCGCAACGACCTCGGTCGGGTGTGCGAGTGGGGCAGCGTCACCGTTCCCGCCCTGTGCGCCGTCGAGCACCACCCCGGCCTCGTCCACCTGGTGAGCACGGTGGAGGGGCGTCTGCGCTCCGGCGTCGGCTGGCCCGAGCTGCTGGCCGCCACCTTCCCGCCCGGCTCGGTCACCGGCGCCCCCAAGCTGGCTGCCCTGAAGGTGATCGACCGCCTCGAGCCGGTGGGACGGGGCCCTTACTGCGGAGCCGTGGGCTGGGTCGACGCCGATGCCGGCCTCGGTGACCTCAACGTGGCCATCCGCACCTTCTGGTTCGACGACGGCGAGCTGCACTTCGGCACGGGCGGCGCCGTCACGTGGGATTCTGACCCCGTGGGCGAGTGGGAGGAGACCGAGCTGAAGGCCAAGCGGCTGCTGCAGGTGGCATCCGGCGCGGGGGTCCTCACGTGACTGAGCCCATGGTGTGGCTCGACGGCGGGCTGGTGGCGGCCGACGAGGCGCGCGTGTCGGCGTTCGACCACGGCATCACCGTGGGCGACGGCGTCTTCGAGACGATGCGCGTCTACGGCGGGGCGCCCTTCGCGGTCACCCGCCACCTCGACCGCCTTGCCCTCTCGGCCGGAGGCCTCGGCCTGCGCATCCCCGAACGCGACCTCCTCGCCCGAGCCCTCACCGAGGTGGTGGAGGCATCTGAGCTGGCCGACGCCCGTCTCCGCCTCACCATCACCGGTGGCCGGGCACCCCTCGGCTCCGGCAGAGGCGACGCGCCTCCCACCGTCATCGCCGCGGTGGCCGCCCTCGAGCCGTTCCCTCCCACCGCGGAGGTGATCACCGTCCCGTGGACCCGCAACGAGCGCGGCGCCCTCGCCGGCATGAAGACCACCAGCTACGGCGAGAACGTGGTCGCCCTCGCTGCCGCGGCTGGTCAGGATGCGAGCGAGGCCATCTTCGCCAACACCAGGGGCGAGCTGTGTGAGGGCACCGGCACCAACGTCTTCATCGCCCGCGGCGGCCGGCTGATGACCCCGCCGCTGTCGAGCGGCTGCCTGGCGGGC
>DATKDW010000022.1 GCA_035512495.1 Acidimicrobiales bacterium | reverse complement strand
TTGCCACCCATCGGAAGCGGACGGCGAGCGGGTCGTGGTCCGACAGCGGCTCGCCGTCGCCGTCGACGAAGGTGTCCCGCTCGAAGGAGTGGGTCTGGGGGATGACCTCGAGACCCTTGGCGCTGCGGAAGGCGAACTTGTCGATGGAGATGTCGTCGTCATGGCAGGTGAGCGCCTGGCACACGTCGACCAGGCCGGTGGTGGCCAGGAAGTCGGACCACACCTCCGCATCCAACTTCCGGTCGGGGTTGTCGATCTTCAGGTTCGTGTCGCCGCCGAGGATGATCGCGCGCCCCGCGGAGTGCTCGTTCACGAACGCGGCGAGCTGGGCGTAGTTGTCGACTCGGGCCTCTTGGTCGCGCTCGCCGCCGCCGGCGTCGGCGTGGAGGTTGTAGACGTCGACCGTCACCCCGGGCGCCAGCTCGGTGCGGGCCATCGAGAACCCCTTCTGGGCCGCACAGTCCGACTTGCCGCCGTCGACCTCGTCGTTGACCGCCCCGAGACCGGCGTCGATGAGCACGTCGTCGAGGCCGGAGGCGCCGAGGACCTCCTCGCCCACCACGTAGGCCAGGTCGCCGTAGCAGTCCTCCCACATCTCCCGGGTCAGCGGCCCGAAGGCGAATCGTGAGAGGCGGTTGAGCCCGTCGGACAGCAGCGTCGGCCCCGACGCCCCCCGGCGCACCTCCACGCCGTACGGGTGCCGAGCGGGCTCGGAGCGGTAGGGGTGGTCGGCGTCGCCCACCACGAGGTGGTGGTACATGAACGGCGGGACCTCGTCGCCGACCAGCCCTGCCTCCCGGGCGTCGTGGAGGTGGTCGGCCCAGTCCTCTTGCAGCAGCACCAGGTCGTAGGCGTTGAGCAGCGGGCTGATGAGCGGCGAGTTGGTCGCCGGGTCCGAGCCGGACAGGGCCTCCGGGAGGCCGGCCACGTTGTAGCTCAGCGCGGTGAACGACCCCGTCCGGGTGCCGGCGTCGCTCCACGCCGAGGGCGCGAGGCCCACGGCCAGGGTGGCGACGAGCAGCGAGACGAACAGGGACGGGCGACGAAGGCGCATCCCTCCCTGTTCGGGACGACGTCCCCCATCTCCTCTGTCGGCCTGCTGACCAGGCCGCGGGCCGTCGCTACGCTCGACCCATGGCGTCGTACCTGTCCGAGCCCGTCGACTCGCTGCCGTTCAACACGGCCGACAAGACGCGGCGCTACGCGACCGAGCGCTACCAGGGCGCGGCCGGCCTCAACTGGTACCGCTGCGACCCCACCCTCCAGGCGGCCATGCGCCGCCACCTCGGCGACGACGCCCTGGCCTGGGCCGAGCCCCACCTCGACCGCATCGGCGAGCTCATGGGCGGGCCCATCGCCGAGCGGGCCGAGATCACCGACAAGAACCCGCCCCGCCTCGAGAAGTACGACCGCTGGGGCCACGACATCAGCCGGGTGGTGATGCCCCAGAGCTTCGAGGAGTCCAAGGCCGAGCTGCGGGCCAACTCCTTCGGCGGAGCGTTCCGCGAGGAGGCCCGCAAGGCCGGCGTCGACTCCCGCCCCCTCGACGCCGCCTGGATCTACATGCTCTGCCAGGCCGAGATCGGCATGTACTGCGCCCTCGGCACCGGCGGCGACATGGTCGTGCGCCTGGTGGAGGACTACGCCCCCGACGACATCAAGGCGCGGGTGCGCGAGCTCATGACCGGCGAGGCCCTCGCCGGCGAGGCGTCCCAGATGCTCACCGAGCGCACCGGCGGCTCCGACCTCGCCGCCCTCGAGACCACCGCCGTGCCCGACGGCGACGCCTGGCGCCTCAGCGGCTTCAAGTGGTTCGCCTCCAACGCCAACGGCTCCGCCTTCGTGGTCCTCGCCAAGCCCGAGGGCGCCCCCGACGGGGCCCGGGGCATCGCCTCGTTCCTCGTGCTGTGGGACCGCCGCGACGGCAGCCGCAACGGCATCCGCCTCCGCCGGCTCAAGGACAAGCTGGGCACCAACGCCGTGGCCTCCGCCGAGGTCGAGTTCGTCGACGCCGAGGCCTTCCTCCTCGCCCCCTCCGGCCCCAGCGACGGCTCGACGCCGGCGGCGGCCACCAACGACGGCCAGGGCCTGTCGCGCATGATGCAGATGACCAACGCCTCGCGGCTCGGCATCGCCATGATGGGTCTCGGCGTGGCACGGCGGGCCATGGTCGAAGCAATGCGCTACGCCGAGGCCCGGGAGGCCTTCGGGGCGCCGCTGGCCGCCCAGCCGCTGATGCAGCGCAAGATCGCCGAGCTCATCGTCGAGGTCGAAGCCGCCCAGGCGCTGTGCTTCGACGGCTACATGGGCCCGGCCAGGCTGCGCATCGGCGCCCCGCTCATCAAGCTCTTCGCCGCCCGCCTGGGCATCACCGCCGCCAGCGACGCCATCGAGGTCCACGGCGGCAATGGCTACATCGAGCAGTGGCCGGTGGCTCGCCTGCTTCGCGACGCCCAGGTCAACACCATCTGGGAGGGCGCCGACAACATCCTCTGCCTCGACGTGCGCCGCGCCATCGAGCGCGAGGACGCCCACGTGCCCTTCCTCGACCGCCTTCGCACGGCGTGCGCCGCCGCCCCCGACGACGACGAGACGGCGGTGCTCGTGCGCCGGCGCATCGACGAGCTCGAGGCCGCCATCGAGCGCTGGCGGGCCCTCGAGCGGGCTGCCGGCGAGGCCCGCCTCTACCCGCTGTCGAAGGCCATGGCCGACGTCTACGCCGCCGCCCTCCTGGTGGAGGCCGCCGCCTGGGAGTCATCCACCCTCGGCAGCGACCGCAAGGCGCTGGTGGCCCGGCTCTTCGCCCGCGACCACCTCGCCGAGCGCGACCCGCTCGCCGTGATCGACGAGCCGGCCGAGGAGATCGACCGGTTCAAGGAGCTGTGGGACGGCGCCCTCGTCGACGCCCCCCTCTCGGGCGGGCAGCCCGCGCCGACCGCGTGAGCGGCGACGGGCCCGACCCCACCGGTCCCGGGTCGTTCTCCCACTGGGCGACCGACCGGGTCCGCTTCTCCGACCAGGACGCCGTCGGCCACATCAACAACGTGGCCATGGCCGCCTACGTGGAGACCGGGCGGGTTGCCTTCGGGCACGACCTGCGCGTCGACGACGACCCCGGCGCCAGCTTCATCCTCGCCCGGCTGGCCATCGACTACCGGGCCCAGGGCCACTACCCGGGTGAGGTCCGGATCGGCACCCGCCTCCAACGCATCGGCCGCACCAGCTTCACGGTGGTCCACGGCGTGTTCAAGGACGAGCGGTGCCTGGCCACCGCCGAAGGCGTCCTGGTCTTCGTGCGCGACGGCGCCCCTGCCGCCATCGACGGGGCCTTCCGCCAGCGCCTGGAGAGCCTGCTCGGCGACTGAACGGGCCGGGCCGGGCACCCCTCACCGGTAGCATCGTCGCGTGGCAGACGGACGAAGCGTGCTCGTGGTCGACGACGACCCGGTGATCCTCAAGCTCCTCGAGGTCAACTTCGAGATGGAGGGCTTCGAGGTCCTCACCGCGGCCGACGGCGAGGAGGGCCTCGCCGTCGCCAGGAGCAGCCGGCCCGACGTGATCGTCAGCGACGTCATGATGCCGAAGATGAACGGCCTCGAGCTGGTGGCCGCCCTCAAGGCCGACGCCGACACCGCGTCGATCCCGGTCATCCTCCTGTCGGCCCGAGCCCAGGTGTCCGACCTGCGCGACGGCAGCGACGCCGGCGCCGACGACTACATCACCAAGCCCTTCGAGCCGCTCGAGCTGATCGAGCGGGTCGAGGCCCTCCTGCCGAAGACGTGACCGCCCTCCCGCCCCACCTGCTGCCGATGACGGCGCAGGTGGCCGACGACGGTCGCCTCTCCATCGGCGGCATCGACGTGCTCGACCTCGCCGCCGAGCACGGCACCCCGCTGTTCGTCTACGACGAGCTCCACCTGCGCGAACGCTGCCGGGAGGCCGTCGCCGCCTTCGGCGACGGGGCCACCTACGCCTCCAAGGCCTTCCTCTGCAAGGCCATGGCCGCCCTCGTGGTGGAGGAGGGGATGGGCATCGACGTGTCCACCGGCGGGGAGATGCACGTGGCCTTCGCTGCCGGCGTCCCCGGCTCGAAGATGGTCCTCCACGGCAACAACAAGTCCGAGGACGAGCTGGCGGTGGCCCTCGAGCGGGGCGTGGGCCGCATCGTCGTCGACAGCGACGACGAGCTCGACCGCATCGAGCGCCTGGTCGACGGAGGGGCACGGGCGCCCCAGGTGCTGCTGCGCATCACGCCCGGGGTCGAGGCCCACACCCACCAGTTCGTCCAGACCGGCCAGGACGACTCCAAGTTCGGCTTCGGTCTGGCCAACGGTGCCGCCCGACGGGCCGTCGACCGGGCCCGGGCATCGAGCGCCGTCGAGCTGGTGGGCGTCCACGCCCACATCGGCTCAAACATCTTCCTCACCACCTCGTTCGCCATGGCCGTCGACGTGCTCGCTCCGTTCGTCAACGAGCTCGACCTGCCCGAGCTGTCGCTCGGCGGCGGTCTCGGCGTCCCCTACGTGGTGGGGGAGGAGGCCCCCTCGATCACCGAGTGGGCGGCGGTGCTCCAGCAGGCGTGCGCCGAGGCGGGGATCACCGCCCGCATCGGCATCGAGCCGGGCCGCTCCATCGCGGCCGGCGCGGCGGTGACCCTCTACACCGTGGGCACCATCAAGGAGCTGCCGGGCATCCGCACCTACGTGTCGGTCGACGGCGGCATGAGCGACAACCCCCGGCCCGTGCTCTACGGGAGCGGCTACGAGGCCTTCCTCCCGCGCGCCACCGCCGCCGAGCGCCCCGACACCGTCACCGTGGTCGGCAAGCACTGCGAGTCGGGCGACGTGCTCGTGCGCGACGCCCAGGTGCCCGCCGACCTCCGGGTGGGCGACGTGCTCGCCACCCCGGTCACCGGTGCCTACGGCCATTCCATGGGCTCCAACTACAACAAGGTCACCCGCCCGCCGGTGGTCTTCGTGGCCGACGGCGAGTCCCGCCTCGTCGTGCGGCGCGAGACCTACGACGACCTCCTGCGCCTCGACCTGTGAGCGCGCCGGTGCCCAAGCCCATGAGGCGGTGGGTGATCATCGGTGCCGTGGGGGTGCTCTGCGGACTCCTCGACGGCGGTGTCTTCTACGCACTCACCGGCAGCGTGGTGCTCGGCGTGATCGTCGGTGTGCCCACCGCAGCGATCCTCGTGGTCCTCGGGGTGGTCGGCGCCCGCCAGCGGGAGGGCTCCGACGCCGCCCACGCCGCCTACGAGGCCCGCCGCGCCCGCCAGCGCCGGGCCCTCACCGCCGCCAACGAGCGCCGACCGGAGCACACCACCGAGACGTGACGGTCACGCGCACCTGAGCCCCGTTTCGAGTCCGGCTGCGACACCGGCGACCGGTAGCGTTGCCCGCCATGACCGAACCCGTCCGGATCGGCCTCCTCGGCTGCGGCAACGTGGGCTCTGCCGTCCTCAGGCTCCTCGCGTCCCGGGGCGACGCCATCGAGGCCCGTACCGGGCTACGCCTCGAGATCGCCCGGGTGGCAGTGCGCACCCCCGACCGTGCCATCGCCGCCGGAGTGCCCGAGGCGATCCTCACCACCGACGCCGCCGAGGTGGTGTCCGACCCGTCGATCGACGTGGTCGTGGAGGTCATCGGCGGCATCGAGCCGGCCCGCACCCTCATCCTTGCCGCCCTCGGCGCGGGCAAGCCGGTCGTCACCGCCAACAAGGAGCTCATCGCCCAGGTGGGCGCCGACCTCTTCGCCGCGGCCGAGCGCACCGGGGTCGACCTGCTCTTCGAGGCCGCCGTCGCCGGCGGAATCCCCCTCATCCGCCCCCTGCGGGAGTCGCTCGCCGGGGAGCGCATCCGCCGGGTGATGGGCATCGTCAACGGCACCACCAACTACATCCTCACCCGCATGACCGAGGAGGGCGCCGGCTACGACGAGGCGCTGGCCGAGGCCCAGGAGCTGGGCTACGCCGAGCGGGACCCCACCGCCGACGTGGACGGCTTCGACGCCGCGGCCAAGGTCGCCATCATCGCCAGCGTCGCCTTCGGAGCGTCGGTGGTGGCCGACGACGTCTACTGCGAGGGCATCACCGCGGTCACGTCCGAGACCATCGACTACGCCACCCGCCTCGGCTACGTGGTCAAGCTGCTGGGGGTGGCCGAGCACCACGAAGACGGCTCGATCGCCGTGCGGGTCCACCCCGCCATGGTCCCCGCCGACCACCCCCTCGCCGCGGTGCGCGAGAGCTTCAACGCCGTGTTCATCGAGGGCGACGCCGTGGGTGACGTCATGCTCTACGGCCGCGGCGCTGGCGGCGACCCCACCGCCACCGCCATCCTCGGCGACCTCATCGACGCCGCCTCCAACCGCCGGAAGGGCTCCAGCGCCACCATCGGCGCCCTGCCTCGGGCCACGATCCGCCCCGTCGACGAGGTCCGCTCGGAGTACTACATCAACCTCGAGCTGGCCGACCGCCCCGGCGTGCTGCACGCGGTGGCCGGGGTGTTCGCCGACCACGGCGTCTCCATCCGGTCCATGGAGCAGGACGGCCTCGAGGACGAGGCCCGCCTCCACCTCATCACCCACACCACCAACGAGGCCACCATGCAGGCAACCCTGCGGGACATCGACGACCTCGAGGTCGTCCGCCGGGTCACCAGCCTGCTGCGGGTGATGGGCGACGAGTCGTGAACTACGTGAGCACCCGCGGCCGAGCCCCCGTGCTCGGCTTCGACGACGCCCTGCTCAGCGGCCTGGCGCGCGACGGCGGCCTCTACGTGCCGGAGTGGTGGCCCCAGCTCGGCCCCGAGGTCTGGGAGCTGCCCGCCGACGCCCCCTACGCCGAGGTGGCGACGCGGGTCATGCGGCCCTTCCTCGGCGCCACCATCGACGAGGACACCTTCGCCGCCATCGTCGCCGCCGCGTACGCCACCTTCGACCATCCCGAGGTGTGCCCGCTGGTGCCGCTGTCGCGGGGCACCCACCTCCTCGAGCTGTTCCACGGCCCCACGCTGGCGTTCAAGGACGTGGCCATGCAGGTCCTCGGCCGGCTCTTCGACTACGTGCTCCAGCGGCGCGGCGAGCGGCTCACCATCGTGGGCGCCACCTCGGGCGACACCGGCTCGGCCGCCATCGAGGCCTGCCGCGACCGCGACGCCCTCGACATCTTCATCCTCCACCCCGCCGGGCGGGTGTCGGAGGTGCAGCGCCGCCTCATGACCACCGTCGACTCGGTCAACGTCCACAACATCGCGGTGGAGGGCACCTTCGACGACTGCCAGGACCTGGTGAAGGCCATGTTCAACGACGAGGCCTTCCGCGACCAGCTCCGGCTGTCGGCGGTGAACTCCATCAACTGGGCCCGGATCATGGTCCAGGTCGTCTACTACGTCACCGCTGCCCGGGCCCTCGGCGCGCCGGGTCGGGAGGTCGCCTTCTCGGTGCCCTCGGGCAACTTCGGCAACGCCTTCGCCGGCTTCGTCGCTCGCCAGATGGGGGTCCCCATCCGCCAGCTCATCATCGGCAGCAACCGCAACGACATCCTCACCCGCTGGCTCGAGTCCGGCGCCATGGAGATCACCGAGGTGCACGCCACCACCAGCCCGGCGATGGACATCCAGGTGTCGAGCAACGTCGAGCGGCTGCTGTTCGAGCTGAGCGGCCGCGACGGCGAGTGGGTCGCCGACCAGATGGCTCGCTTCCGCGACGAGCGCTGGGTCGACTTCGGCCCCGACGTGCACGGCTCGCTGCGCGAGGTCTTCGACGGGGCGCGCTTCGAGGACGACGCCGTCGCCCGGGTCATCGCCGCCACCCTCGAGCACACCGGCGTGTTGGTCGACCCCCACACCGCCATCAGCCTGGCGGCCGCCTCGGTGTGCCAGCGCGACCCGTCGGTGCCCATGGTCTCGATGGCGACCGCCCACCCCGCCAAGTTCCCCGACGAGGTCGAGGCCGCCACCGGGATCCGCCCCGGCCTGCCCGAGCGGCTCGACGACCTCTTCGACCGCGAGGAGCACGTCGTGACCCTCCCGAACGACCTGCGGACCATCCAGCACCACGTCTACCAGCACGCCCGCGGCGTCCACTCCTAGGCGTCGGCCTCTCCCCGGCAGCGGGGCCACCGGGCGCCGGTAGCCTCGGCGCCGAGGAGGTCCCCCCAGATGATGCCCAGCCCCACGGCCTGTCCCCAGGCGCGCTCATGAAGGCCCGCTCATGAAATACGTCGTGTGCGTGCCCGACGGCTGCGCCGACGAGCCCCTCGAAGAGCTCGGCGGTCGCACCCCGCTCGAGGCGGCCTCCATGCCCAACCTGGCGGCGCTGGCCGCCCGGGGCGAGGTGGGCCGCGCCGCGGTCATCCCCGAGGGGATGCCGCCCGGTAGCGACATCGGGAACATGAGCATCCTCGGCTACGACCCCGCCCGCTACCACTCGGGCCGGGCCCCGATCGAGGCCGCCGCCCTTGGCCTACGCCTAGGCCCCGACCAGATCGCCTTCCGCTGCAACCTGGTGACCATCGGCGACGACGGCACCATGGTCGACTTCGCCGGCGGCCACCCGTCCACCGAGGACGCCCGCGAGGTGGTGCTGGCCCTCCAGGAGGCGCTCGGCACCGACGAGGTCTCGTTCCACCCCGGCGTGCAGTACCGCCACATCGTGATCGCCCCCGCCTCGTGGGCCGACGTGACCTCGCCGCCGCCCCACGACCTGAGCGACAAGCCGGTCGTGTGGCCGAGCGGACCGGCCGCCCCCCGGGTGCAGGCGCTCATGGACGCCTCGCGCGAGGTGGTCGCCGGCTTCGGCGGCACGGCCAACCAGATCTGGCTGTGGGGCCAGGGCCGCCAGCCGGTGCTGCCGTCGTTCACCGAAGTGCACGGATTGCGGGCCGCGCTGTGCACCGCCGTCGACCTCATCAGGGGCCTCGGCGTGCTCACCGGCATCGAGGTGGTCGAGGTCCCCGGCGCCACCGGGTGGTTCGACACCAACTACGAGGGCAAGCGCGACGCCTGCCTGCGCACGCTGGCCGACGGCGCCGACCTGTTCGTCATCCACGTGGAGGCCACCGACGAGGCCGGCCACGCCGGGAACCTCGAGGAGAAGCTCATCGCCCTCGAGCGCTGG
>DATKDW010000021.1 GCA_035512495.1 Acidimicrobiales bacterium | reverse complement strand
CCGTCAGCCGCGCGATTCTCGTTTGTCCCACTCGCCTGGCCCGTCGTGGGCCACCGGCCGTGGTCATACGCGAAGCTCCCGCGGCCAGCTCACCGAGGCGGTGCGGCGCAAGCCCTTCAGCGTGGTGCTCTTCGACGAGATCGAGAAGGCCCACCCGGACGTCTTCAACACGCTCCTCCAGATCCTGGAGGAGGGCCGCCTCACCGACAGCCAGGGCCGCTCGGTCGACTTCCGCAACACCGTGCTGATCATGACCTCCAACCTCGGCACCGCCGACCTGCGCAAGGCCAACGTCGGTTTCTCCAAGGCCGACGAGGCCGTCTCCTACGCCCGGATGAAGGAGAAGGTCAACGACGCCCTGAAGCAGCACTTCCGGCCGGAGTTCCTCAACCGCATCGACGACACGATCGTGTTCCACGAGCTCTCGAAGCCCGAGGTCACCACGATCGTCGACCTGATGATCCGCCGCCTGCAGAACCAGCTGGTGGGCCAGGGCCTCGGCCTTGAGCTCACCCCCGAGTCCAAGATGCTGCTGGCCGACCGGGGCTACGACCCGACGCTGGGCGCCCGCCCGCTGCGCCGGGCCATCCAGCGCTTCATCGAGGACCCGATGTCCGAGCGCCTGCTGTTCAAGGAGTTCGCCGCGGGCTCGACGATCATCGTCGACATCGAACCCGACCCGGAGACCCCCGGCGAGCAGCGCTTCACCTTCACCGCCGTCGAGGGCTTCGAGCCCCCGCCGGTCGAGCTCGCCGAGACCGGCGGCACCACCATCGGCGAGTAGGCCAGCGGCTCAGCCCGAACAGACCGCTGCCGGCCTCCAAGGGGGCCGGCAGCGGTCGTTTTCAGGGTCGGTGGGGGCGGGCGGGCGTTCTGGCACCAGAACCGCGCTGTCGGCCGGCGCGCTTCTGGTGCCAGAACGGCGAGTGTGCGGTCAACCACCGTGGAGGTGGGTGACCGCGCGCAATCCGCAGCGCCGCAAGGCGGTGCGTGGGCCCTCAGCGCGGGAGGGTGCTCACTTGCACTGGAGGTTGGGGCCCCTCTGTATGCAGCTGATCGTCGCGGTGGTGCTATCGGTTGCCGTAGTCGTCGTTGAGCTCACGGTCAAGGTGACCACGTGGTCTCCGGAGCTGATGTAGGTGTGGGAGGCCGTCACGCCGCTCCCCGTGCCGCCGTCACCGAAGGTCCAACTGAAAGCGGTGGCGTTAGTGGAACTGGAGGAGTCGAAGTGGCAGTCGTTCTTGCTGCACGAATAGCTGAAGCTGGCGGACGGCGCCGTACCCTCCGACGCTGCCTCTGTGGTGGTGGCGGAGGCCTCGGTCGAGAGTCCACCCTCGCCGACCTCGTTGATGGCAGACACGGCGTAGTGGTACGTCGTGCCGTTGACCGCCGTGAGGTCGGTGTGGCTCGTGGTCGTCCCCACCGTGGTCAGCGCCGTAAGAGAGCCCGAGGTGGTCCCCCGGTAGATCTTGTAGCCGGTGATGGGTGATCCGCCGTCGCTGGAGGGTGCGTCCCACGTCAGGTCGACCTTGGCGTCGCCGCCCGTGGCGTTGAGGTTCTGGGGCGCGGCCGGTGCGGTGGTCGGGTCGGTGGCCCCGCTCGTCGCACCGTCGACGACCTGGAAGGAGTACAGCAGGTGGTTGTTGGCCGTCTTCGAGGAGGTGACGATGCCCTTCGTGGTGAAGCTGTAGAGCGCGTTCCGGACCTTCTCCGCCGATGCCGCGCCGTTGTCCTCGAGGTAGAGCGCGGCGACGCCGGCGACGTGGGGGCTGGACATCGAGGTGCCGCTGATCGTCTTGGTCGCGGTGTTGCTGCCGATCCAGGCCGAGGTGATCGAGGAGCCGGGGGCGAACCAGTCGACGCAGTCGCCGTAGTTCGACCACGAGGTCTTGGCGTCGCTGCTCGTGGTGGCACCGACGGTGATGGCCTCGGGAACGCGAGCGGGGGAGTAGCCGCAGGCGTCCTGCTCCTTGCCGCCCATGTTGCCGTTGCCGGCGGCCACGGCGTAGGTGACGCCCGAGGCGATCGAGTTCTGGACCGCGGTGTCGAGGGACGAGTTGCCACCACCACCGAGGCTCATGTTGGCTACGGCGGGCTTCACGCTGTTCTTCGTCACCCAGTCGACCCCCGCGGTGACGCCGCTCCACGTGCCGGAGCCGCTGCAGTTGAGGACCCGGACCGGCGAGAGCTTCACGGCCTTGGCCACACCGTAGGTTTTGCCGCCGGCCGTGCCGGCAACATGAGTGCCGTGTCCGTGGCAGTCGTTGGTGCCGTGCTCGTCGTCGATGGACGTGAAACCACCAACGATTCGCCCGGTGAACTCGGTGTGGGACGAGAGGATGCCCGTGTCGATGATGTACACCGTCACCCCGAAGCCGGTGTCGTCGTAGGTGTACGTGCCGTCCGTGCCCGACCGCTGGTCGATCCGGTCCAGGCCCCATGTGGCCCCGGACTGCGTGTTCGTCGCGTTGATCGTCGCCACGCCGTCGGGCTCGACCCTCGTCACCCGGCCGTCGGCCCGGGCCCTCGCCGCGGCGCCATCCGACATGGTGCCAGCGAAGCCGTTGAGGGCGGCGGTGTAGACGTAGTCCACCTCGGTGCCACCACGACGCTCGTACTCGGCAGCCACGGCCCGCGGGTTCTCTCCGTCGCTCAGCGTCACGATGAATCTGCCCGGGATGACCCCACCCTGCTCACCGGCTGTCTCCGCGGGCGCAGCTCCGCTCGGTACGGCGGTGCCGACCACCGTCGCAAAGAGCCCGAGGAGGGCGAACCCTGCTGCTCCCAACCTGCGCATTGCGTCCTCGATCCCGCAGCGCGCGGGTGGCGCCGTCCGAGGGCAAGCGTACGATCAACCTCACCTCGGTGACATGGTCCATAAGGGCCAATCACCCTCCGTGGCGGAGTCACCACCAGGCCGGCTGCCCCGCCGGGGACGAGCCCCACGCCTCGCTCGCTACCGTGGCGAGCGTGTTCGAGCGCATCCTCGCCGCTCGTCGTGCGCGCCGAGGGGTGAGCCGGCCGGACCCGGGCGGCGCCCCGACCCGTCGCCGGTGGGCGTCGCCCCGCTCCTCGGCGGTTGCGGTGGTGATGGCGCTGGCGGTCCTCGCCACGGGCTGCCGGGTCGACCTCGAGGTCCACGTGGTGGTCGAGGAGGGCGGGTCGGGCGAGGTGCGAGCCGCGGTGCTGCTCGACGAGGCCGCCGCCTCCTACCTGCCGGGCCTGGCCGACCAGCTGGAGGTCGACGATCTCGTCGCCGCGGGTTGGGTGGTGGAGGGCCCCGTGACCGAGGGCGACGGCCGGACGTCGGTGCGGGCCCGGCGGTCCTTCGCCACCCCCGACGAGGCCGACGTCGCCCTCGACGACCTCACCGGACCCGACGGGCCCTTCGGCGACCTCACCGTCCGCCACGACCGGGCGTTCGCACACACCCGACACCGCGTCGGTGGCCGGGTCGACCTGCGCGGCGGCGTCGACGCCTTCGCCGACGACGCCCTGCGGGAGCGCCTCGCCGGCACCGGCCTCGGCGTGGACGTGGCCGAGCTGGAGCGCCGCGCCGGGGTCCCCATCGCCGACGCCCTCCGCGTGGAGCTGACGGCCACGCTCCCCGAGTCCGGCGGGCGCTCGTCGACCACCCGGTGGGTGCCCCGGCTGGGTGAGGTGGTCGTGGTCGACGCCACCGGCGACGTGCGCAACACCAGCCGACTCGTCTGGTCGGCGCTGTCGGTGCTGGCCGCGGCCGCCGCGGTCGCCGTGGTCCTCGCCGGCCGCCGCCGCGGCGATGTCGTACCCCCTCGGTAGGGTCCCCCCGTGGCCCGGGTCAAGACCGTCTACCGCTGCACCGAGTGCGGCGGCGCCAGCCCCAAGTGGGTCGGCCGCTGCCCCTCGTGCGAGGCGTGGAGCTCCATGGAGGAAGAGGTCGAGGCCCGCCCCGCGGTGGTCACCGGCCTGGCGCCGCCGAGCCGCCCGGTGCCCATCTCCGAGGTCGACCTGGGGGCCTGGGCCGCCCGCCCCACGGGGATCGGCGAGCTCGACCGCGTGCTCGGGGGTGGCCTGGTGCCCGGCTCGGTCACGCTGGTGGGCGGCGAGCCCGGCATCGGCAAGTCCACCCTCTTGCTCCAGGCCCTCACCTCGATGGCCGAGGCCGGCGCCCGCTGCCTGCTGGTCACCGCCGAGGAGTCCGCCCAGCAGGTCCGCCTCCGCGCCGAGCGCCTCGGTGCCCTCGCCCCCAACCTCCACCTCGTGGCCGAGACCAGCCTGCCCTGGGTGCTCGCCCACCTCGCCGAGCTCGAGGCCGACGTGGTGGTCGTCGACTCCGTCCAGACCGTCTTCGACCCCGAGTTGGGCTCGGCGCCGGGGTCGGTCAGCCAGGTGCGGGAGTGTGCCAGCCAGCTGGTGCGCGAGGCCAAGGGCAGGGGGACCACCGTGCTCCTGGTCGGCCACGTCACCAAGGACGGCGCGCTGGCGGGGCCCCGGGTGCTCGAGCACGTGGTCGACACCGTCCTCAGCTTCGAGGGCGACCGCCACCACGCCCTCCGCCTCCTCCGGGCGGTCAAGCACCGCTTCGGCTCGACCAGCGAGCTCGGCCTCTTCGAGATGTCCGACGCCGGGATGGTCGGCGTCCCCGACCCGAGCGGGTTGTTCCTCGCCGACCGCCGCACCGGGGTCGCCGGCTCGGTCGTGGTGCCCACCATCGAGGGCCACCGGCCTCTCCTCGTCGAGGTCCAGGCCCTGGTCACCGCCACCAGGCTGCCCCAGCCGCGCCGCTCGGCCCAGGGCCTCGACGGCGGCCGGCTCGCCTTGCTCCTCGCCGTGCTCGACCGATGGGTCGGCGTCCGCTTCGCCGAGCTCGACGTGCACGCCTCGGCGGTGGGTGGGGTGCGGGTGGTCGAGCCCGGCGCCGACCTGGCGGTAGCCCTCGCGCTGGTGTCGTCGGTCTGCGAGCAGCCGCTGGCGGGCGACCTGGTGGCCTGCGGCGAGGTCGGCCTCGGCGGGGAGCTGCGCCAGGTCTCCCAGACGGCGCGCCGCCTCGCCGAGGCTGCCCGGCTCGGCTTCCGCCGGGCGGTGGTGCCGCTCTCGGCCCCGGAGGCCCCCGAGGGCATCACCGCGGTACGGGTCGCCACCCTGGGTGAGGCGGTGGCCGCCGTCGGCTGCGCACCCGCCTGAGCCGGAGACCATCGAGGCACCCCCGACTAGGATCCCCGCATGGGATCCCGGGGTGAGCTTCTCGACGCGCTCGCCGCAGTGGCCCCCGGGCGGCTCCTCCGCGAGGGCGTCGACCGCATCCTCCAGGCGGGGATGGGCGCCCTGATCGTGGTGGGCGACGGGCCCGAGGTGCTCAACATCTGCTCGGGTGGCTTCCTCCTCGACGCCGCGTTCAGCCCGCAGCGCCTCTCCGAGCTGGCCAAGATGGACGGCGCCATCATCCTCGCCAGCGACGCCAGCCGCATCGCCCGGGCCAACGTGCACCTGGTGCCCAACCCCAACGTGCCCACCTCGGAGACCGGCACCCGGCACCGCACAGCGGAGCGGGTCGCCCGCTCGATCCCGGTGCCGGTGATCTCGGTCTCGGAGGACCAGCAGGTCATCACCGTCTACGCCCGCGACGAGAAGCACCCGCTGGCCTCGATCCCGAGCCTGCTCAACCGGGCCAACCAGGCGCTGTCCACCCTCGAGCGCTACAAGACCAGGCTCGACGCCGTCTCCAGCTCGCTGTCGGCCCTCGAGATCGAGGACCTGGTGACGCTGCGAGACGTGGTCACCGTCCTGCAGCGCACGGAGATGGTCCGTCGCATCGCCGAGGAGATCGACGGCTACATCATCGAGCTCGGGGTCGACGGTCGCCTGGTGCGCCTCCAGCTCGAGGAGCTGATGGGCGGGGTGGAGGACGAGCGCCGTCTGGTCATCCGCGACTACTTCCACGAGGAGAGCGGCTGGCACCTCGACGAGGCGCTCGACGCCCTCGCCGGCCTGGGCACCGACGACCTGCTCGACCTCAAGTTCGTGGCCTCGATGCTGCACCTGCCGGGCGGCACGTCCGACCTCGAGCAGAGCCTCTCGCCGCGCGGCTACCGACTGCTGGCGCGCGTCCCCCGCCTGCCCGAGACCGTCGTCGACCGCATCGTCGAGCGCTTCGGCAACCTGCAGAAGATCATGCGGGCCTCCATCGACGACCTCGACGACGTCAAGGCGGTGGGCGAGTCCCGGGCCCGGGCCATCAAGGAGGCCCTCTCCCGCCTGGCCGAGTCGAGCATCCTCGACCGCTACAGCTGACCGGAGGGTGGGAGCCCCTCTTAGCGGGCTCGGCGGGTGAGCTGTTCGCGGTCGGTGATCACGTACCGGCGGTCCCGCTGCTCGATCCAGCCGAGCCGGACGAACGACGAGATGGCCTTGTTGACCCGCTCGCGGGAGGCTCCGACCATCCCGGCCAGCTCCTCCTGGGTGACGGGGAGCTGGAACTCGTCGTTGGCGCCGGCCAGCTCGAGCAGGCGTTTGGCGGTGCGGCCGGTGACGTCGAGGAACATGGAGTCGGCCAGGGCGGCGTCGACCATGCGCAGTCGCCGGGACAGCAGCTCCACCACCCCCCAGAGCAGCTCGGGTCGCTCGGTGAGCACCTCGCGCAGCGAGGCGTAGGCCAGGGCGTAGACGCGCGACGGCTCGAGGGCACGGGCCGCGGCCGACCGGCCTTCCCCGTCGAAGAGGGGCATCTCGCCGAAGAGGTCACCGGGCTCCATCAGGGCGAACACCGACTCACGCCCGTCGGCGCTACGGTTGGCGATGGCGATCCGGCCGTGCTCCACGACGAAGAGCTCGGCGGCCTCGTCGCCCTCCTCGAAGAGCACGTCACCGCGGTCGAGCGACCGCACCTCGACCTCGGAGGCCACCGCCTTGAAGGCATCCTCGGAGAACACACGGAAGAAGTCGACCTGCGCGAGGAGAGTGGTGTCGACCATGGCGGGCCAGATGCTACCCACGACGACGGCCGCCGCTCTCGCTGACCCTTCAGGATCCGCGCCGACCGACCGATGAGACAAAGGTGACGACGGCGACGCCCCCCACCGGAGATCTCGGCGCCTCGGCGCCGACCGAGGAGGCGCGCATCCCGTCGGAGGTCTTCGTCGAGGTGGTCCGCCTGATGATCGTCGCCCTCGCCACGGCAGTCGGCCACAGCCTCGGCGGTGGCCAGGACGTGGACGCCGCGGAGACCAGCGCCCCGCTGGTCGGGGCGGCGCTGGGCGCCTGCACGGGCTACGTCCTCGGCGGCGTGGTCGGCCGGATGCTGCGCCGCGCCACGGGCAGCTTCGAGCGGCGCATCGACCGCGCCTCGCCGGTGGCCCTGCTCAGCGGCGGCATCGGCGCCCTGCTCCTCGGCGGCATCGGCGCCGTGGCGGGCCTGGTCGTGATCGCCATGCTCCCCGACCGGTGGGGATGGCCCCTGTTCGGCCTCGCCGCCTGGCTCGGGACCTACGCCGGGTTCCAGGCCGGTGCCCGCAAGGGCGAGGAGCTGCTCTCCCTGCTCCGCCACGGCGCCGGCGCCACCGAGCCGGCACCGCCCACCTCGTTCGTGGCGCCGCCGGAGGGCCCGCCCGAGCGCTTGGTGCTGGTCGACGCCAGCGCCGCCATCGACGGCCGCCTCGGCGCCGTCGCCGAGACCGGCTTCCTCCCCGGGCGCCTGGCGGTGCCCCGTTTCGTGATCGACGAGCTCCAAGGACTGGCTGACGCCGCCGACCCCTCGCGCCGCCGCCGTGGCCGTCGTGCCCTCGAGCTGCTGGACTCCCTCCGCGGCGACGACGGGGAGGGCCTGGTGGTACTGCCCGACGAGGTGCCCGAGCGGGAGGAGGTCGATGCCAAGCTGGTCGTCCTCGCCCAGCGCACCGGTGCCATCCTCCTCACCACCGACAGCGGCCTGGCGTCGGTGGCCGAGCTGCAGGGCGTGGGCTGCCTCAGCCTGCACCGCCTCGCCCTCAGCCTCCGCCCGGTGCTCGTCCCCGGTGAGGTGGTCCGCCTGACCCTGACCCGAGAGGGCAAGGACCCGGGCCAGGGCGTCGGCTTCCTCGACGACGGGACCATGGTGGTGGTGAGCGACGCCGCCAACCTCATCGGCGCCGAGGTCGAAGTGAGCATCACCTCGAGCGTGCAGACCTCCCGCGGGCGGATGTTCTTCGCCTCCGCCCCCGTCATCGCCGTTTAGGCGGGTCCTCACGCCGTTGGTCGCCCGCAGCGGCGAGACTCGGGCGGTGACGACCTGGGCGATCGTGGTGGCTGCCGGCAGGGGGACCCGCTTCGGTGGCGCCAAGCAGTACGAGCCCCTCGGCGGCCGCCGGGTCCTCGACTGGTCCCTTGAAGCGGCCCGGTCCAGCGCCGAGGGGGTCGTGGTGGTCGTGGCTCCCGAGCGGGCAGGGTCGGTGGAGCCGGCTGCCGACGTGGTCGTTGCCGGCGGCGCCACCCGCTCCGAGTCGGTGCGGCGCGGCCTGGCCGCCGTGCCCGACGATGCCACGGTGGTCGTGGTCCACGACGCCGCTCGCCCCTTGGCCCGCCCCGCGCTCTTCGCCACGGTGGTGGAGGCGGTCGTCGCCGGCGCCGACGGGGCAGTCCCGGGCGTCGCCGTGACCGACACGATCAAGCGGATCGACCCGACGGGCCGGGTCCTCGAGACACCCGACCGCGCCAGCCTGGTGGCGGTGCAGACGCCACAGGCCTTCGCCGCCGCCGCCCTCCGCTCGGCCCACGCCGGGGGCGGGGAGGCCACCGACGACGCCGCACTCGTCGAGGGCGCCGGTGGCAGGGTGGTGGTCGTGGCCGGCGATCCCGACAACCGAAAGCTGACCGACCCCGGCGACCTCGCTGCCGCCGAGGCCCACCTGGCCGGAGGCCGGGGGTGACCGCCCCCTCGGTGGCCCGACGGTGGCTCCGGCGCCTCCAGGGCCCGCCCCCTCGCGTGGGGATGGGCTACGACGTGCACCCTTACAGCGACGACGCCGGCCGTGCCCTCGTCCTCGGCGGGGTTCGCTTCGAGGGTGAGCGGGGCCTCGCCGGCCACAGCGACGCCGACGTCGTTGCCCACGCCGCCATCGACGCCCTCCTCGGCGCCGCGGGCCTGGGCGACATCGGCAGCCACTTCCCCGACACCGATCCGGGCCTGGTCGGCGTCGACAGCCTCGTCCTGCTCTCCCGCGCCGCCACCCTGGTTCGTGATGAGGGGTGGCTCGCTGGCAACATCGATTGCACCGTGGTCCTCGACTCGCCCAAGATCGCTCCCCGCCGCGCCGAGATGCAGCGCCTCCTCTCGGCTGCCGCCGGCGCGCCCGTGACCCTCAAGGGCAAGCGCCCCGAAGGCGTCGGGGCGCTCGGCCGGGGCGAGGGGGTGGCCTGCTGGGCCGTCGCCGTGGTCTCGGCCCGATGAGGCGGGTGGCCCGATGAGCCCGGCGAAGCGTCCCCCCCGAGGCGGGGGCCGGGGCGGCGGGCG
>DATKDW010000020.1 GCA_035512495.1 Acidimicrobiales bacterium | reverse complement strand
CAGGCGGTAGCCCCAGCGGTAGGAGCCGGCGCCGATGCGGTGAGGTGGGGAGGTATCGGGCCCGCAGGCGCCGGTCCCCACCCCGCGGTGGCGGGCGTCGATCCACACGAAGCAGGTGTCGCGTGGGTGGAGGTCCTCGAGGTGGTCTGCATCGGCCATCTCCTGGTCGCTGACCCGGGCGACGGTCACGTCGAGGTCGTCGAGCTCGTCGATGGTCAGCACCTCGGCACCAGTGGCGTCGAGGAAGCGAAGCCACCGGACCCCGGTGCGGTTGCCGTTCGCTTGCGGGTGGACGTAGGCCACGCCCCAGCCGTCGACCGGCGTACACCAGCGCCCGACCCGGGTGCTCGCCCGCCGGTCGGAGTAGCCCTCGTGTGGTCCGTCGCCCAGCCACTCCACGCTCTCGATGCCCGGCCCGAGGTCGAGGCGGACGCCCACGCGGGGGATGTCGTCGAGCTCGTCGACGAGGGCTACCTGGTGGTCGACCCGCAGGCCGCCGTCGACCGTGGTGGTCTCGGTCGCCAGCTCGGCCACCGACACGGCGTGGCGCAGGCCGAGCTGCTCCCACCGCTCGGCGTGCGACGGGCGGATGAAGACCTCGTTGTCGATCGGTGCCCGCCACAAGGCCAGCTCGGTGGGTGGCACCTCGGTTGGAGACCGCCGGGGCCGGCCGTGGTCCGGTGCCTGAGAGGGTCCCGGACGACGTGCCACCTCCACCTGCTCCCAGGCCACCTCGTGGCCGGCGGGTGCCCATGGCTGGTCGTTGCGGGTGCGGAACGACACCGTGAGGTGGGCAGCCTGGCCCGGCGAGAGATCGAGTGGCGGGAGGGGGATGTGCACCTCGGCGGACGCGCCGGGCGCCACGTCGAGCGGGGCGAGGGAGCCGGCGGCCACCTCGTCGCCGTCGACGGTCAGGGACCACGTCGCCTCGAGCCAGGCCAGGTCGACGAAGGCGTGCTCGTTGGTGATCTGCAGCGCACCGCGGCCGGCGTCGACCGCGGCCACCTGCACGGGCTGGACCACCTTGGCCAGCTCGAGCAGCGACGGGTGCGGCGTGCGGTCGGCGGCGACCACGCCGTTGAGGCAGAACGGCCCGTCGTTCGGCTGGTCGCCGAGGTCACCGCCGTAGGCGAGGCGCTCGGTGCCGTCGTCGAGCACCTGGATCAGCGCCTGGTCCGCCCAGTCCCACACGAAGCCGCCCTGGAGCCCGGGGTGGGTGCGAATCGCCTCCCAGTAGCGGTCGAGGTTGCCGCCGGAGTTGCCCATGGCATGGCCGTACTCGCACATGATGAGCGGCCGGTCGGGAGGTCGCCGGGTGGCCCACGCCACCAGGTCCTCGACCGGCGGGTACATCGGAGCGATCACGTCGGTCTCGCCCCTCGGCCGGGCCAGGATCTCCGCCAGGTCGGGCGTGCGCCCCTCGGTCAGCTCGACGAAGCCGTCCTCGGTGATGCCGCTCTCGTAGTGCACGGGGCGGGAGGGATCCCACGACCGCAGCCAGGCGGCAGCGGCGTGGTGGACGGGCCCCACCCCGCACTCGTTGCCGAGCGACCACATGATGATCGACGGGTGGTTCTTGTCGCGCTCCGCCATGCGGGTGACGCGCTCGAGGATCGCCGGGCTCCATCGCTGGTCCTTGGTGAGGCTGCGCAGGTGGGCGTGGGTCTCGACGTTGGCCTCGTCGACGACGTAGAGGCCGAGGCGGTCGCACAGGTCGTAGAGCACGGGGTCGTTGGGGTAGTGAGAGGTGCGCACCGCATTGAGGTTGTGCTGCTTCATCAGCACCAGGTCGCGCTCGATCGACTCGTCGGTCACGGCCTTGCCGGTGCGGGCATCGTGGTCGTGGCGGTTGACGCCCTTGATCAGGATCGGCTGCCCGTTCACCAGCAGCTCGTGGCCGCGGACCTCCACGCGCCGGAAGCCGACGGCGAGGCGCACGGTGTCGACCTCGCGGCCGCTCTCGTCGAGCAGAGTCACGTGCAGGTCGTGAAGGGTGGGCACCTCGGCCGACCACGGCGCGACCCCGGCGACGGTTCCCCCCAGGGTCGTCCCCCGGCTCTCGAAGGCGAACAGGTTCACCAGGTGGTTGGTGGGGTGCTCGAAGCGCACGTCGCCGGCGAGCGACAGCCCGGCGCAGTCGACCCGCACCGCCCACCCCTTCGGTCCGTGGCCGGGGGCGTCGACGTTGATGTGGACGTGCAGGTGGCCGTCACCGGTGGTGGGGTCGAGGTCGGCCACCGCGTGGACGTCGGCGATGTGGACGGGCAGGGTGGCGCGGAGCAGCACGCGGCGGTGGAGGCCGGCGTGGTACCAGTGGTCCTGATCCTCGAGGTAGGTGGCATCCGACCAGCGCACCACGGTGAGGGCCAGCTCGAACGGACGGCCCGGCTCGACGACGTCGGTGAGGTCGTACTCCTGTGGTAGGCGGGAGTCCTTGCCCATGCCCACCGGCGCCCCGTCGACGTGCACGTACAGGACCGACTCGGCCCCCCCGACGTGCAACACGACCCGTTTGCCGGTCCACGACGTCGGCACGGTGACCGAGCGGCGGTGGACCCCGGTGGGGTTGTCGTCGGGCACCGCCGGCGGCGGCCCCGGGAAGGGCATCTGGGTGTTGGTGTAGTGGGGGTGATCGTGCCCCTGCATGGTCCAGCACCCGGGCACCTCGACCTGGTCCCAGCCATCGGTGGGGCGGGTGAGGTCATCCCGCTCGACGTCCTCGGGAAGGTCTCGTCGCAGGAAGGCCCACGCCCCGTCGAGGGCGAGCGTGTCGGCCCGGGCGAGCAGCGTCGTCATCGGGAGGCGGCCCACGCCGGTGACCTCTGGGCGGGCCCACGAGCGCGGTCCGAAGTCGTCCAGCGGCCGGGTCACGGCCGAACCCTACGGTCCGCACTCCGCGGTCTGCGTCTGGGCGGTGATCCTGGCAGCACTCCCGGGCCCTCCCCGCGGGGTCCGGTCTAGTGTCGCGGCCGTGACGAGCCAGCAGCGGACCGTGTCGAAGGCGGGTGTCCTCCTCCCGTCCTCGCCGGCCAGCGTGCCGCTGGCCCGGCGGTTCGTGGCCGACCACCTCGACGGCCGGGTCAGCCCCGAGCTCCGCAGTGCGGTGGTGCTGGTGATCAGCGAGATGGCCACCAACGCTGTGCTCCACGCCGCCACCGACTTCGAGGTCCGGGTCGACGTGTTCAGCGACCGGCTGCGCGTCGAAGTGGCAGACGGCGATCGGCGTGTGCCCGTCAGGCGGCAGTCGGACCTCGCCCAGCCGGGAGGGCTCGGGATGGTGGTGGTGGAGGCGTGCGCCACCCGCTGGGGCGTCGGTGATCGAGAGGGTGGAAAGGTCGTGTGGGCCGAGTTCGACCACCCGAACGGTGCTCCCTCGTCGGGTGACGGCACCGGCGGTTGATCCGCAGGGATCGGGCCGGCACCTGGGCTCAGCCGGGCGCGAGGACCTCCAGGGCGTGCCAGTCGAGCACGCCGGGGCCGTCGACTGAGAGCGGCTGGATGCACACGTGGGTGGCACCGGCCTCGTAGTGGTCCTTCACGCGGCGGCGCACCGCGGCCTCGTCGCCCCAGGCGACCACACCGTCGAGGAAGCGGGGCTCGCGGTGCTCGATCTCGTCCTCGGTGAAGCCGAGGCGCTTCCAGCTGTTGCGGTAGTTGGGGAGGGCGGCGTAGACGTCGACGGCCGCGCTGGCAGCGGCCCGGGCGGCGCCGGCGTCGGTGCTGAGCACCACCTTCTGCTCGACGCAGACCAGCTTGTCGGGCCCGAGAGCCTCGCGGGCGATGGCGGTGTGCTCGGGGGTGGTCCAGTAGGGGTGGACGCCGTCGGTCTGCTCGGCGGCCAGCTCGAGCATCTTCGGCCCGAGGGCGGCGAGCAGCCTCGGCGGAGGGTCGGCGGTTGTGGGCCCCCGGTAGGGGGAGGCGTCCATGGCGGCAAGGTACGACCGCATCTGGGAGAGCGGCTTCGAGTAGTCGAGCTTGCGGAGGCCGCTGACGAGGGGGGCGTGGCTCACGCCGAGGCCCAGGACGAAGCGACCGCCGGTCTGCTCGCCGAGGGTCTGGGTCGCCTGGGTCATGGCACCAGGGTGGCGGTGGAAGATGTTGGCGATGCCGGTGGCGAACACGAGGGACTCGGTGTGCTCGGCGAGGAACGCGATGTGGGCGAAGGGGTCGCGGGAGACGGTCTCGGGCAGCCACAGGGCCGAGTAGCCGAGCGACTCCAGCCGCTGGGCGAAGTCCCGTGCCTCGGGCGACGACATCAGGTCGGTGAAGAACCAGACCCCGGGTGTGGCCAGACGCTCGGCCAGCGAGCGGGGGGTCACGATCCAGCGTCCGGCACGGCCGCGTCGGCGAAGGCGGGGTCGCGCTTCTCGAAGAAGGCGGTGACCGCCTCGACCTGGTTCGGGCCGCCGATGAGCGAGCCGATGGTCGCCCGCTCGTAGGCCAGCTGCTCGACGACATCGCGCCCGGCGGCGGGGTCGAAGAGGCGCTTTGCGCCGCGGACGGCGTCGGGGCTCTTGCCGGCCAGCTCGCGGGCGAGGTCGAGGGCGGCGGCGCGGGGGTCGTCGGCCAGGCGGGTGGCGAGGCCGATGCGCACTGCCTCCTCGCCGGCCACCTTGCGCCCCGTCCAGGTGAGCTCCTTGGCCACGTCGAGGCCCACGAGGCGAGGGAGGGTCACCGTGGCCGTCATGTCGGGGGTGAGCCCCCAGCGCACCTCGAGGACCGACATCGAGACGTCGGGGGCCACGATGCGGATGTCGGCGCCGAGGGCGATCTGGAGGCCGCCGCCGAGGCAGGCGCCGTGGACGGCGGCGATGACGGGCACGGGGACCTCGGTCCAGACCCAGCACGCCTGCTGGGCGAGGTGGGTGATCCGCCCACCGGTGTGGCCGATGCTGGCGGTGCCGCCCTCGGCACGGTCGTCGCCGCCGGCCATGGCCTGGAAGGAGGCGAAGTCGAGGCCGGCGCAAAAGCCCCGACCCTCGCCGGAGAGCACCACTGCCCGCACCGAGGGGTCGGCCTTGAGGGCCTCGCCCGCCTCGACGATGGCGGTGAACATCGCCGGGTCGAGGGCGTTGATCTTGTCGGGGCGGGACAGGCGCACATCGGCGACCCCGCTCTCGGTCGTGACGCTCACTCGATCTGACATGGCCGTGAGCATAAGAGCAGCCGACGCCCTCCGGTCGAGACGCCTGCAGGGGCGGCAGCGACCGTGCAGGGTCAGTCGGGGCCGTAGCGACTGAGGAAGCGGTCCTCGGCCTCGGCGTCGCCGATGAGCACGAGGTCACCCTCGGCGGGGAGGGAGGACTGGGCGCCCGGGTTCGACTCGAAGTGGCCGTCTTGCACGGTGGCGACCACGGTGACCCCCGTGGTGTCGCGGATCCCGCACTCCTCGAGCGTCCGGCCGGCGAGCGCCGAAGGGACGGGGACGCGGAACACGTCGAGGCCCTCTGCCAGCTGGAGGGTGTTGTCGGCGGTGAGCATGTTCCAAAGGGCGTTGGCGCCGGTGGACGCGTAGGAGAGGACGGAGTCGGCGCCGGCCCGGTGGAGGGTGGAGACGTTCCGGTCGAGCCGGGCCCTCGAGATGATCTGCACGTCGGAGCGCAGGCGGCGGCAGTAGATGGTCAGGTACACGTTCATGTCGTCGTCGTGGGTGGTGACCATCACGGTGGGCGCATCGTCGATCCCCGCCTCCTGCAGCACCGAGAGCTCGGCGGCGTCGCCGACGACGTACATGGCGGGGTCGCGGACGCGCTCCGGCTGCTGCTCCACGATGCGGTAGGTGATGCCGACCTCGGCGAGGGCCCTGCCGGCGGCGCGGCCGACCCGCCCACCTCCGATGATGATGACCGGCGCCCCTTCGGGCGCTGCCAGCCCGAAGGCCTCGTCGTAGGTGTCGAGCTGGGCGCGGGACCCCGCCAGGATCAGGATGCTCGACGGCGTCAGCACGGTGGTGGGACGGGCCACCTCGAAGTGTCCCCGGTGCCACAGCCCCGCCACCGTCAGGCCGGTGCGCTGGCGGAGGCCCGACTCGCTGAGCGGTCGGTCCGCCAGCGTCTGAGGCGCCGAGGCCTCGGCGATCAGCAGCTCCCCGAACTCGCCGATCACGCTGGTGCGGGCGTCGGGGCCGAGGACGCGCCGGGCCAGCGCCCGCCCGAGCATGTCGCCGAGCTGCAGCACCTCGGTGCACCCCGCCAGCTGGAGGATGTCGACCGAGGCGGTCGAGTTGGCGGTGGCGACGACGTCGACGCGCTCGGAGATCTCCCGGACGGTGAACGCGATGTTGGTGTTCGCCGTGTCGGGCTGGGTGGCGGCGAGGAGGGCGGCGCGCTCGACCCGTGCCGCCCGGAAGGTGTCGGGGTCGTCGAGCGCGCCGACCATCACCTTGTAGCCGGCGTCGTGGAGCCGGAGGGCCTCGTCGACGTCGCTGATGATCGCCGCGTAGGGGATCGAGGCGCGGTCGAGGCGGGCGATCAGCGAGTCCTCGATTGGCCCCACACCCGTGAGGAGGACGTGGCCCTCGAGGTCAGCGGGGAGGACGCGCGGCGCCCGGGCCTGCTGTCGGGCCTCCATCCACGGCACGAAGACGAACTGGATGAACGTGAAGGGAAGAAGCACCAGGATGAACATGGCGCCCGAGAGCAGCACGACGACGGAGAACATCCGGCCGAGGTCCGACTCGAACACGAGGTCGCCGAAACCCAGCGTCGACATGGTGACGAGGGTCCAGTAGACGGCGGTGGCCCAGCTGTGGTCCTGGCCCTCCCGCTCCATGAGGACGTGGAAGATGCTGCTGTACACCCCGACGGCGACCACGAGCACGAGCACCAACACGATGAGGATGCGGGCGTTGCGGCGGGCTGCCGGCGTGGCCAGGTAGCTGAAGATGAACCCCAGGGACTTCATGGCGCCCCTCGCCCTGCTGCTGCCATCCGGTCCACGTTAGGACCAGCCCGGGCGTGCGATCTGCAACGCTGGTCCACCATGACGACCGACCACGCCGCCCGGATCGAAGAGCTTCTCGACGAGCTGCTCGAGGAGCTCGATCCCAAGACCGTCGACCCCGTGGAGCTCCGCGGTCGCCAGTACGACCTCGGCTTGGCGTGGGTGCACTTCCCCGACGGCGAGGGGGGCATCGGCGCGCCCCCGAACCTGCAACGCCGAGTCGACGAGCGCCTCCGCGCCGCGGGGGCGCCCTCCATCGGGTCCCGGCACTTCTTCGGCCTCACCATGGCGGGGCCCACCGTGGTCACCCACGGCAGCGAGGAGCTGAAGGCGGCGACGATGCGACGGACCTTCACGGGCGAGGACGCCTGGTGCCAGCTCTTCAGCGAGCCCGGCGCCGGCTCCGACCTGGCGGGCCTCGCCTGCCGGGCGGTGCGCGACGGCGACGAGTGGGTGGTCAACGGCCAGAAGGTCTGGAACACCCTCGCCCACATCGCCGACCGGGGCATGCTCGTGGCCCGCACCGACCCCGACACCCCCAAGCACAAGGGCCTCACCTACTTCGCCCTCGACATGCACGCGCCGGGCGTCGAGGTGCGTCCGCTGCGCCAGATGACCGGCGAGGCCGAGTTCAACGAGGTCTACATGACCGACGTCCGTGTGCCCGACGCCGACCGCGTGGGTGACGTGGGCGACGGCTGGCGCATCGCCATGACCACGCTGATGAACGAGCGGACCACCATCGGCGGGGGCTCCGGCCCGCCCGGGCGCGGCTCGGGCGCCATCGCCGAGGCCGTGCGGATCTGGAAGGAGGAGGTGGCCGACCAGCGGCCGGCCGACCGCGACCGCCTCATGCGGACCTGGATCGACGCGGAGGTGCTGCGCCTCACCAACATCCGTGCCGCCCAGAAGCGCAAGGCCGGGAACCCCGGGCCCGAGGGGTCGATCGCCAAGCTCAAGTTCGCCGAGGTCAACATGGACATCTACGAGCTGTGCGTCGACCTCCTCGGTGCCGGTGCCCTGGTCGACTACGACTACACGATGCGGCGCTCCGAGCAGCTCGGCCTCACCGGCCCGGCCGGCTCGTCGCGCAAGATGTTCCTGCGGGCCCGGGCCAACTCGATCGAGGGCGGCACGTCGGAGATCCAGCGCAACATCATCGGCGAGCGGGTGCTCGGCCTCCCTGGCGAGCCCCGCGTCGACAAGGACCTCCCCTGGGTCGACGTCCCCCGGAGCTGACGCTCTGCCGTGCCGGTGGTCCCCGGCGACGGGCGGTGGAGGACCCGATCCGGACCCCGTGTGGGACCGGAGCCCGCGGGGTGGCAGACTGGACCGCCCGTTTCGAGCCGCTCCTGGAGCCCCCATGTCGTTCAACGTCGGCGATCACGTCGTCTACCCCCACCACGGTGCCGCTGTCATCGAGCGCAAGGAGGTCCGCGAGGTCTTCGGCGAGCAGGCCGAGTGCCTGGTGCTGCGCATGGCCCACGGCGATCTGATGCTGACCGTGCCAGTCACCAAGATCGAGGAGGTCGGCATGCGGCCGCCGATCAGCGTGGAGGACGTCGAGGACCTCTTCCAGCTGTTGGCCAAGAAGGACGTGCGCGAGCCCGGCAACTGGAGCCGTCGCTTCAAGAACCACCAGGAGAAGCTGAAGACCGGCGACGTCTACCAGGTTGCCGAGGTGGTCCGGAACCTGGCGCTGCGCGAAGCAGCCAAGGGCCTCTCCGCCGGCGAGAAGTCGATGCTCGAGCGGGCGCGCAGCATCCTCGTGTCGGAGCTCAGCGTGGCCCTCGACGTGTCCGAGGACGAGGCGCTCGAACGCCTCGCCGCCCAGCTGGCGTAGAGGCCGACCGCCAGCCTCTCTGTCTGCCCGGATCCCACGCCGTACCATGCGAGGGACGTGAGCAGCGACGTGAGCGACGGTGAGGACCAGGTCGACCGTGCGCCCGAGACCGGGCGCGACCTCGTCGCTGCCAACCGTCGTCTCGCCTACCTCGTGCGGGCCTCGGAGCTCCTCTCGGCGTCGCTCGACCACCGCGTCACCGTCGTGGCCATCGCCGAGCTGGCGGTGCCCGCCCTCGCCGACAGCTGCTCGGTGCACCTGGTGCAGGACCGGGGCCTCCTGCTGGTGGCGGCGGCCCACATCGACCGGGGTCGCCAGCGCGTGCTCGAGGGCCTTGCGGCGAGGCGTGAGCCCAGCGACGACGCCGTGGCCAACGAGGTCGCAGGGACCGGCCGGCCCGTCGTCGACGAGGCATCCCGGCGGGCCTGGCTCCCGCTGCATCGCCATGGCCGAACGCTCGGCGTGCTCTCACTGGCCATGGACGGCTCGCACCGCCCGCTCGGCAAGGCCGAGCTGCCGCTCATCGAGGACCTCGGCCACCGCAGCGCGGTTGCCCTCGACCACGCCCTGCGGTACCGCGCCCGGACGATGGAGGCCAAGACCCTCCAGCGCTCGCTCCTCCCTCCGTCGCTGCCGATGATCCCCGGCATCCAGCTGGCCGGCCGCTACCGCCCCGCCGGCGACGGCTTGCAGGTCGGTGGCGACTTCTTCGACGTCTTCCCCCTCGGTGACCACCGCTGGGGGGTGGTCATGGGTGACGTGTCGGGCAAGGGGGTCGAGGCCGCCAGCCTCACGGCGCTCGCCCGCTACACGGCCCGGGCGGTGGCGCCCGTCGAGGAGCACCCGAGCGGGGTGCTGCGAGCCACCAACGACGCCGTGCTCGCCTCCGACGTTGGGGAGCGGTTCTGCACCATGGCCGCCGCAGTCGTCGAGGTGGCCGAGGGGGTTGCCGTGGTCGAGCTGGCGCTTGGGGGCCACCCCCGCGCGCTGCTGCTCGACGCCCACGGTGAGGTGCGCCCGGTGGGCATCCCCGGCACCGCCCTCGGCCTCTTCGAGAACTGTGACCTCACCGACGCCACCGTCTCCCTCGGCCCCGGGGACGCCCTCGTCTTCTTCACCGACGGCCTGATCGAGGCGCGCGCGCCGGACGGGGCCTGGAGCGACGGGCTCCTCGAGGCGGTGCTCGCCAACGCCGCCGGAGAGGATGCCCTGGGGCTGGCCTCGGCGGTGGAGAAGGCGGTGCTGCGGTTCGAGGACGACGATCCCCGGGACGACATCGGCCTGGTGGTCCTGCGCGTCCCCACGCCGGCGGAGGTGGTCGTGGGCGAGGTGCTGCACCGCCGGCTCCCCACCGAGCCCATCGCTGCCTACGTGGCTCGGGGGATGGTGCGCTCCTGGCTCGAGCACCAGCACCTCCCCGCCGAGGTCGCCGACGACATCGTCCTCGTCGTGTCCGAGCTGGTCACCAACGCCGCCCGGGAAGCGACCGACCGGGTCGAGCTGCGGGTCTGGCGGACCCCGGCGGTGATCGTGGTGGAGGTCGCCGACGACGGCGAGGGCTTCATCCCGCCCCCGGACGCCGACCAACCGCCAGGGGCGCAGGCCGAAGCCGGACGGGGGCTGTGGCTCGTCCAGCTGCTCAGCCACGACAACCAGTTCAACCCGGGGCCCTGGGGCACGGTCGTGCGCTGCCGGTTCGTCATTGCCGTCTGACAGGTCCCGAGGGGGTGGGCGGGCTCGCTAACGTGGCCCGACATGCACCCCCCGGTCGTGACCTCCGCCGCCGCGGACCTCGTCGACCTCCCACTCGGCCTGCTGCGGGCCGCCACCGAGGTTGAGCAGGCGGTCTGCGGCGAGCCCGGCGGGGCGGCGTGCGTGTGGGTGCTGCGCCAGTCCGAGAGCGAGTGGCTCGCCCGAGGCGTCGACTTCCTGCTGGCCCGTCCGCTCAAGATCGCCATCATCCTCGTCCTCGCCCTGGTGGTCAGCCACCTCGTGCAGCGGGGTGTCCAGCGCTTCACGTCCAAGCTCGAGGCCTCGGCCACCCGCGCCCTGGCCCGGCCACAGGCCGGCGGGGCGACGCCGTTCATGCTCTCGGCCCCGCTCAACGCCAGGAGCAGGCAGCGGGCCGAGACCCTTGGTGTGGTGCTGCGCAGCATCACCAAGGCGGTCATCGGCATCATCGCCGCCCTCCTTGTCCTCGGCGAGGTCGGCCTCAACCTCGGGCCGCTCATCGCCGGCGCCGGGATCGTGGGCATCGCCCTCGGCTTCGGCTCCCAGACCCTCGTGCGTGACTTCCTCGCCGGCATCTTCCTGCTGATCGAGGACCAGTTCGGGGTGGGCGACATCGTCGACCTGGGTGACGCCACCGGCACCGTGGAGGCCGTCACCCTGCGGATCACACGGATCCGCGACGTGGAGGGGACGGTGTGGCACGTCCCCAACGGCGAGATCCACCGGGTCGCCAACTTCTCCCAGGAGTGGTCCCGCGCCCTGCTCGACATCGAAGTCGCCTACGACACCGATCTCGGTCGGGCGGAGGCGGTGATCAAGCGGGTGGCCGACGAGGTGTGGCGCTCCGACCGCTTCCCCGGCTCGATCCTCGAGGAGCCCGAGGTATGGGGTGTTCAGACCCTCGGCGCCGACGGCATCGTGATCCGGCTGGTGGTCAAGACCAAGCCCGCCGACCAGTGGAAGGTCCTGCGGGCGCTGCGGCGCGAGATCAAGGACGCCTTCGATGCCGAGGGGATCGAGATCCCCTTCCCCCAGCGGACCGTCTGGGTCCGTGGCGGGCCGGCGCCCGACGATGACGTGGCGCCCAGCGAGCCCACCCTGGAGGGGTCGGAGGGCTAGGGCGACGGCGAGGGCGCCGCCGCCGTCCTCAGCCGGCCTCGGCCTCCGGGACCAGCGTGACCTCGACGCCTGCGGTGTCGCCTTCCACCATCGAAAGGTCGGCGATGCGGCCTGCCTCGCGGACGTCGGCCTCGGCACGGCGGAGGGCGGCGATGCGCTCGGGGGCGTCGGTCACGACGGCGCTCGTCACGTCGGTCCGCAGCGACCGCTTGGCCTCGGTCTTGGCCTTGCGGACCTCACCGAGGGCGGCGGCGGCGACCTCGACCACGAGGGGGTCGCCGTCGCCGGCGAGCGCCCGGAGCTCGGCGGCGTCGGGCCAGGAGGTGGCGTGGACCGAGCCCTCGCGCCACCACGACCACACCTCCTCGGTCACGAAGGGGAGGAACGGCGCCAGCAGGCGCAGCTGAGTGGAGAGCGCCAGGCGCAGCGCCCGCTGGGCCGACGCTGCCGGACCGTCGCCAAGGCTGCCGTAGGCGCGGCCCTTGACCAGCTCGAGGACGTCGTCGCAGAACGACCAGAAGAAGGTCTCGGTGCGCTCGAGCGCCCGGGCGTAGTCGTAGGACTCGAAGGCGGCGGTGGCATCATCGACGAGGTCGGCGAGGCGGACGAGGACCGCCTGGTCGAGCGCCTCGGTGACGGGCGCGCCCTCGTCGGGCGGACCGCCCTCGCCCTCGAGCCCGAGCACGAACTTGGAGGCGTTGAGGACCTTGATGGCGAGCCGGCGCCCCACCTTCATCTGCCCCTCGTCGAGCGCGGTGTCGGTCCCCGGGCGGGCGCTGGCGGCCCAGTAGCGCACGGCGTCCGAGCCGTGGCGCTCGAGCACGTCGGCGGGGGTGACCACGTTGCCCTTCGACTTCGACATCTTCTTGCGGTCGGGGTCGAGGATCCAGCCGTTGAGGGAGGCGTCGGACCACGCCAGGGCGTTGTGCTCGAGGTGTGCGCGCAGCACGCTGGAGAAGAGCCAGGTCCTGATGATGTCGGGGCCCTGGGGGCGCATGTCCATCGGGAACGTGCGCTCGAAGAGGTCAGGGTCGTCGATCCAGCCGGTGGCGATCTGGGGGGTGAGCGACGAGGTGGCCCAGGTGTCCATGATGTCGGGGTCGCCCACGAAGCCCCCGGGCTGGCCCCGCTGGCCCTCGGCGTAGCCCGGGGGCACGTCGGTGGAGGGGTCGACCGGCAGGACCGCCTCGTCGGGGACGATGGGGTGGTCGTGGTCGACGGCGCCGTCGTCGGTCACCGGGTACCAGAGGGGGAACGGGACACCGAAGAAGCGCTGGCGGCTGATGAGCCAGTCGCCGTTGAGCCCCTCGACCCACGACTCGTAGCGCTGGTGCATCCAGCTCGGGTGCCACGTGAGCTCGGCCCCCCGTTCGAGCATGACCTGGCGCAGCTGGGCGTCGCGCCCGCCGTTGCGCAGGTACCACTGCCGGCTGGTGACGATCTCGAGCGGTGCGTCGCCCTTCTCGTAGAACTTCACGGCATGGGTGATGGGGGTGGGCTCGCCGACGAGCTCACCTGAGTCACGGAGCAGCTCGACGACGCGGGCACGTGCCTGCTTCGTGGTCTTGCCGGCCAGCTCGGCGTAGGAGGCCCGGCCCCCCTCGGAGGTGATGGCGTCGGGCGGATCGGCCTTGAGGCGGCCGGTGCGCTCGACGACGCTGCGGACCGGCAGGTCGAGCTCGCGCCACCAGGTGACGTCGGTGAGGTCGCCGAAGGTGCAGATCATGGCCACGCCCGTGCCCTTGTCGGGCTGGGCCAGCGGGTGGGCGTGGAACGGCACCTCGACGTCGAAGAGGGGCGAGGCGACCGTGGTGCCGACCAGGTGGGCGTAGCGGCCGTCGTCGGGGTGGGCGACGAGGGCGACGCACGCCGGCAGCAGCTCGGGGCGCGTGGTCTCGATGAGCACGGGGTCGCCGGTGGTCGTGGACCGGAACCCGTATCGGTGCATGGCGCCGCTGACCTCACGGTCCTCGAGGTCGGCCTGGGCCACCGCGGTGAACCGGACGTCCCAGAGGGTGGGGGCCTCGGTGGCGTAGGCCTCGCCCCGGGCAAGGTTTCGGAGGAAGGCCCGCTGGCTGGCGCGCTGGGCCCGCTCGCCGATGGTCGCGTAGGTGAGTGCCCAGTCGACGCTGAGGCCGACCTGCCGCCACACGTCCTCGAAGACCTGCTCGTCCTCGGTGGTCAGCTGCAGGCACAGCTCCACGAAGTTGGGGCGGGAGCAGTGCACGGCGTGCTTCGGGTCGGGCGCCTCGGGCGGCCGGAAGTCGGGGTCGTAGGCCATGGCAGGGTCGCAGCGCACCCCGAAGTAGTTCTCGACCCTGCGCTCCGTGGGCAGGCCGTTGTCGTCCCACCCCATCGGGTAGAAGACGGCCATGCCGCGCATGCGCCGGTAGCGGGCGATGCTGTCGGTCTGGACGTAGCCGAACACCGAGCCCATGTGCAGCGACCCACTGACCGTCGGCGGGGGCGTGTCGATCGAGAAGATCTCGTCCCGCGTCCGGGTGCGGTCGAAGCGATAGGTGCCCTCGGCCTCCCAGCGGCCGGACCACTTCGCCTCGAGCCCGTCGAGCGTGGGCTTGGCGGGGACGTCGGTCATGGCGGGCCAGGCTACCGGCCGGCTCGACGCCCTCAGAATGGCCTTTCGGGCGCCGGGGACACGCTCGGTAACCTCGGTGCGTGCTGCACCTCCACGACACCGCCACCGGGACCGTGCGTCCCCTCGAGCTCCGCCGCCCCGGCGAGGTGGCGATGTACGTCTGCGGCGTCACCGTCTCCGACGTCCCCCACGTGGGCCACGGGCGCTTCACCCTGGTGTGGGACGTCCTGCGTCGCTACCTCGAGTGGACCGGGCTGGAGGTCCGCTATGTCTCGAACGTCACCGACGTGGACGACAAGATCATCGCCCGGGCCGAGCGCGAGGGACGCAGCCCGGAGTCGGTCGCCCTCGAGTTCGAGGAGGCCTGGTACCGCACCATGGACCGCCTCGGCGTTCGCCGGCCCGACGACGACCCCCACGCCACGGCCTACATCGACCGCATGGTCGAGCTGGTGGGCGAGCTGGTGGCGAGGGGATCGGCCTACGAGACCGACGACGGCGTCTACCTCTCGGTGTCCGAGGTGCCCGGCTACGGCCTCCTGGCCCGCCAGGACCTCGACTCGCTCCGCTCGGGCGCCCGCATCGACGTCGACGAGGCCAAGCGGTCACCCCTTGACTTCGCCGTCTGGAAGAAGGCCAAGCCCGGCGAGCCCTCGTGGCCGTCGCCCTGGGGCCCGGGGCGGCCCGGCTGGCACACCGAGTGCGTGGTCATGAGCCTCGACCTGCTGGGCGACGGCTTCGAGCTCCACGGCGGCGGCCTCGACCTCGCCTTCCCCCACCACGAGAACGAGCGAGCCCAAGCCGTGGCCGTCGGCCGCGAGTTCGCCCGGTTGTGGGTGCACAACGGCCTCGTCACCGCCAGCGGCGGCGAGAAGATGGGCAAGTCGCTGGGCAACACGACCGACCTCGCCACGCTCCTGCGACAGCACGACCCACGGGCCTACCGGCTCCTGGTCCTGCGGGCCCACTACCGCACGCCGCTGACGGTCACCGACACCGAGATGGCCGATGCCAGCGCTGCCCTCAAGCGCCTCGACACCGTCGTGCGGCGCGCCGCGGAGTCGGGCCTGCCGGAGGGCGAGGCCGAGGTCGAGGTCATCGAGCGCTTCCGCGGGTTCATGGACGCCGACCTCAACAGCCCACCCGCGATGGGCCTGCTCTTCGAGCAGGTCCGCCGGGCCAACACCACCCTCGACACCGACGACGACGACTCGGCGGCAGCGGCCCTGGCCAACATCCGGGCCATCACCGCGGCGGTGGGCATCGAGCTGGCCGAGGCTGCCTCCGCCCTCCCCGACGACGTGGTCGCCACCGCTCGTCGCCGGGACGAGGCCCGTGCCGCCAAGGACTGGGCCGGCGCCGACGCCGCGCGCGACGCGCTGATGGCCTCCGGCTACGTGGTCGAGGACACCCCCGACGGCACCCGCGTGCGGCGAGCCTGACGGGTCCCGTCGCGCTCCGCTACGGGAGCGTGATCCGGGTGGCGGGGAGGACGGCGCCGCCGATGTTGACCTCGACGCCGTCGTCCTCGGGGGCGGGAGCGGGCTCGTCGCCCACGGTGGTGTCGCCCACGGTGAGGCCGGCGCCTTCGTCGCTGAGGGTCGTGCTGACGCTGAGGGGACCGGCGGTGAGGCCGGCGGACACCTCAGCGACGGGCTCGCCGTCGGCGGGCGGCTCCGTGGTGGACCCTGGCTGCGTTGGCACGGGAAGGGCCGCCTCGGGCCCCTGTTCGGCGGGGATCGGGGCCGCTTGTGGGTCGGCGCCGGGCTCCCGGGTGTCGGTCTCGTTGTCGTTGCGGGGCAGGTCGTCGGCGTCGGTCCCGTCTCCGGGAGGGGTCGGGGTCGTCGTGCTCGGCATCACGGCGTCGAAGCCGAGGCTCGGGGCCAGGGACGGGACGTCGAGCGGGGCCGGCGCCCTCTCGGCGGTGGCAGGAGCGGCGAGCTCGCGCTGCGGGGCGGTGGCGCCTCGTCCGTCGCCGGCGACCATGGCGCCGACGGCGCCGAGGGCGAGCACGCCTGCCGCGGAGGCGGCCACGAGCTTCTCCATCCACGGTGCCGGGTTGCGGACCAGCTCGGCGGCGCGGGCGGCGGCCGAGGTCCCAGGGATGACGGCGGCAGGGGTGACGGCGGCGGCCGGCGTGGCGGCGAGGGCGGTGCCGACCCGCTCGGCGGTGACCGCACCGAGGACCAGCGGGATCGGCAGCGCGATCCGGTGCAGGGCCGGGCCCAGGTCCTCGAGCTCGGCCTTGCGGGCCTCGCAGTCGGCGCAACCGGCGAGGTGCTGGTCGACCTTGGCCAGGTCTCGGGGGGAGAGGCCGCCGCCCACGTAGGCGCCGAGGCGGTCGACGGTGAAGCGGCAGCTCGGGTCGGTTGTGGCGCGGAGGTGGGCCTGCAAGAAGCGCTCCCGGAGGCCGGCACGGGCGCGCACCGCGAGCTGGGCGGCGCCGTTGGCGCTGATGCCGAGCTGGACGGCGGCGTCCTTGGTGGTGACGCCCTCGACCTCGGTGAGCCACAGCACCGAGCGCCAGCGCTCGGGGAGGTTGCGGAAGGCCTCGGCCACGAGTGAGGCGTCCTCGCCGTGGGAGAGGTGCTCGGCGGCGCTGGGGCCGACGGCGGCGACCGCGAGGAGGGCGGTCTGGTCGGTGGGACTGGTCCGGGCCGACCGGCGGGCGCCGTCGAGCGCGGCGTTGCGGGTGGTGCTCAGCAGGTACGACCGGAACGAGGCGCTGTCGTCGAGCCGCCCGGCCCGCACGGCGAGGAGGACCTTGGCGAACGCCTCGCTCACGGCGTCGGCGGCATCGTGGGCGTTGCCCGTGACGCTCTGGGCCAGGCGCCACGCAGCGGGGGAGTGTCGCTTGTACAGCTCCTCGAAGGAGCCGTCGAAACCGGCCACCACTCGGTCGACGAGATCTGCGTCGGTGATCATCTGCTGCCCCCTG